>NZ_JAGPYY010000003.1:0-242796 GCF_024454075.1 Corynebacterium sp. CCUG 71335 | reverse complement strand
GCGGACGGCTTTGACGATGGCGAGATTTCGGTTCGGGCTGTTCATCTGTCAACGATGTCCCGACTGATACCAGCACCATCACTAAACACGCGGGGGTGACGGGAGGTGTCAATGATGTCGCGACTGAGGTGTCAACCATCACCCCGGATTGTTTCTATCCCCTAAGTGTCAACGATGTCGCGACTGACCTGTCAACCATCAGGAATGCTGTCCCAGGCACGCCGTGTCAACTATGTCATGACTTCAGACACTGTCAGCCCGACAATTCTTTTCACGGGTTCTTACGGCTTGAGGACGACCTTGATGCAGCCGTCCTCCTTCTTCTGGAACTTCTCGTACATGGCAGGGGCGTCGTCAAGCGGCGCGGTGTGCGTTTTCAGGTCAAGCACGCCGAGGGGGTCGGACGGGTCGTCGACCAGCGGGAGGATGTCATCGGTCCAGTTGCGCACGTTGCACTGGCCCATCCGCATCTGGATCTGCTTGTCAAAGAGCGTCATCATCGGCATCGGGTCCTTCATCCCGCCGTAGACGCCGCTGACTGGAGAACCGTGGGCTTCGATGCCGACGGCGTCGACGACGGAGTCGGACCCGCGGCCGTCGCAAAGCTCTTGCAGCTTCTCGACGGCATCCTCGCCGTCCTCGATGACCTCGAACCCGTGCCGGGCCGCCATGGCGCGCCGCTCCGCGACGGGGTCGACTCCGATGACGCGGTAGCCGAAGTGCGCACCGATACGGGTGGCCATCTGCCCGATCGGGCCGAGGCTGAGCACCGCGAGGGTGCCGCCGTCAGGGACGCCTGCGTACTTGACGCCCTGCCAGGCGGTCGGCAGAACGTCAGAAAGGAAGAGGTAGCGCTCGTCCTCGCCGACGCTGGGGACCTTGATGGGGCCGTAGTCGGCGTGCGGGACGCGCAGGTACTCGGCCTGGCCGCCGGGCAGCGAGCCGTAGAGGCGCGAGTAACCGAACAGGGTAGCTCACTTGTCGTACTCCTTCACCTGCGTGGTCTCACACTGAGACTGAAAGCCGCGCTCGCACATGAAGCAGTGCCCGCAGGAGACGGTGAAGGGGACCACGACGCGGTCGCCGGGCTTGAGGTTGGTCACAGCACTGCCGACCTCCTCGACAATGCCCATCGGCTCGTGCCCGATCACGTCGCCCTTGTCCATGAAGGGTCCAAGGACCTCGTAGAGGTGTAGGTCAGAGCCGCAGATGGCGGTGGAGGTGACGCGGATGATGGCGTCGGTGGGTTCGATGATCTTGGGGTCGGGGACTTCCTCGACGCTCACGGTGCGTTTCCCTTGCCAGGTCAGTGCTTTCATGGGGAACCTTTCCATGGTTAGGGTGTGGCCGAGCGTAATCCCGACTTCTTTGAGTGCGCAACGTTTTTAGGCAGTGTGAAACTTTCGCCAGTAAAACAAAGGCTATTCGTCGAGTTGCGGTGGCTTTCATCCGGCACGCGAAAATCAGGAGTGGGGTTAGATCGGGCTCACCGCTGAGGGGTCGAAAGATGAGTTGTCCGAGGCCTTTACTCTTTGCAGCTGTTGGCCTCGTCAGCAGACCTAGTCAATAGGCGCGACGCGAATAAGATTCCCGTCGGGGTCTTCGATTACAAACGTCGTGCCGAACACTTCCTCATAGGGCTCGCGGAGGATCGTTACCCCTTTGTTCTTCCACTGTTCGAACGTGGTGGTGACCTCTTCGGCAGGCACGTTCAGGCATACCTCCGAAGTGCGATTCGCTGCACCTTCCAGCGAGTTGGCATTTCCCGACCATAGCGCTAAGAACACCCCCTCACCCAGCGCGAAGGTGACGTAGCGGGGCGTGACAAAGTCGGTCTCAAGACCCAGGAGGTCACTATAGAAAGCGACCGATGCGTCGATGTCCGAGGCGTACACGATGAAAACAAGTTCACGGTTCACTATTTGCTCCTTACTTTCGAGATCGTGGACACCAGGATAGGTAAAAACCCGCCGGAGCAATTGATTGTGCGGTTACTGCGGGTTCGGCCCCACCGCGCCGGTGAAATCCACACCGAAGAAGTCCAGAATCGTCTCTGTTCCGAATCCGTCAGATGGTTGGGTGGCGAAGCTGTCGTCCTGCTTACTGCCCGGCCAGACGTGCCTACCGCCGTCGAGGCGGTAATGGCGCAGCTGCGCATCACAGCCCTCCCACACGAGCTCTTCGCCGGGACGGCGGATCTCTGCGCGGACGGGTTCGGGTTCGCAGTGGTTTCGCCGAGCTGCGTTAGCCATGACGTCTTGAATACTGAGGATGGCCTCGTTGTGGCGCACTCCCCCGTAGTAGTCGATGATGCCGTCTTTGGTGCCGTGCATGTCGATCTGCTTGACCGGGGTTGGCGAACAATCATCGAAGACTTTGTCGTAGAACGCGGCAGACACTGTCGCAATGCCGGTGATCTGATGGGAACGGTGGCACGCGGCATAGGCGGCAAACCCGCCGCCGTTCGACAGGCCGGTGACGAATACTTTGGCGGGATCGATCGAGAACTCCTCGAGCATCTCTTGCCGCACCGCGTCGAAGTACGCCAGATCCTGCTCCCCCGATGTCTTCGCGTAGGGCGCCGGCGCCCATGCGCTGCCCACACCGTTCATGTACACGACCACTGCATGTGCTTTATCTAACTGAGTGAACTGACGCATTGCCTCCGCGTTGTTCGTATACCCATGAAACGCGAAAATCAGTGGTAGATCAGACCGCTCATCGACTTCCGGCGGCACGGTGAGGATGAATTCCCGGTCGAGTCCACCAGCTTTGATCTTCCGGGTTTCAGTGAACGGTTCACCCTCGAAATCGCGCACCGGTTGCACAAGTTCCTCACGAACCTTCTGCGTGACTTCCTCGGCGACGCTGTCGGCGCGCATCGACTCTTTATTGCCATCCCCGCATGCTGCAAGCGCCCCGGCAGAGAGCAGGAAAGAGCAGGTTATCGCTGCTGATCGTGTGAGTTTTCGCACGGTGAAGGTGCATCCTTAGGAATCGTGGCGCTGCTTTCGTGGGCAACCTTAGCAATCAAAGCGTCGACCGGTAAGTTGACACGTAATGGAAGCCAGCCCCACTCCACGCAACTTCAAACCCAGCGCCAAAGATATGCCGGGGTTCCGCGACGCCGCATCGCGACAACACACAGCGAGAGCGTTCGCGTCCGGGGCGCAGCTTTACGACGCCACACGCCCCTCCTACCCCACTACCATCCCCGAGCTCATAAGCACGGCGGGCAGCGTACTCGATCTCGGCGCGGGGACGGGCAAGCTCACAGAGCTGCTGGTGCAGCCTGGCCGCACCATCTACGCAGCTGATCCTTCCAACGACATGCTCAGGGTGTTGCGCTCTCGCATGCCCGAGGTGAAAACTCTCCGAGCAGTCGGTGAAGCACTCCCGCTTACTGACGCCTCCGTTGACGCCATCACTTGTGCCCAAACCTGGCACTGGGTCGACACCGCGGCGGCCAGCGCAGAGGCCCACCGTGTCGTCGCGCCTGGAGGCAAACTGCTCCTGTGTTGGAACACTCTCGACGTGTCGCATCCGTGGGTTCTGCGGCTCTCCCGGATCAGTCACTCGGGGGATGTTCAGAGGGAAGGGTTTTATCCCGACGTCGCTAAGCAATGGGCGCTTTCACGCGAACTGCGCACGAAGTGGTTTGAAGCCGTGACCACGGACGACCTCTTCGCACTCGCACGCACGCGATCGTACTGGCTGCGGGCGAATGAGGCCACGCGCGCGAAGGTCACCGAGAATCTCCGGTGGTACCTCTTTGATCGCCTCGGGTTCGACAAAGGTCAGCCCATTCCCCTCCCCTATCGCACCGACGCGTTCGTGTACGAGCGGCGCTAGCTTAACGACGTCCCGGCCTTTTCGAACGACCTCGCCAGACACTGGGCGATCTGTCCATCGTTCGAACGCGCGTTCTATTTTGGGTTCGGTTTCTGGCTATGTTGGTACATCGGTTTGCAAGAATGTTCCCATAGCTATCCGGACGGAACCGACGACGTCGAGGGGGACACTATGGACACTTGTAGGCAAGCGAAGAAGGGTAAGCGGGCCCCTTTCTTCGTCACCGAAGACCCGGACTGTCCCGCTGCAACTGCCGGAAAGTCCATCCGGCAAGGTCAAGCCGACGCCTTCATGGAATTCGCCGACGCTGAGAACGTGTTGGCGGGATCCCGCGACTACGACCTGGAAGTGACCCGCTTGACGCAACGCAGCGGGTTGCGCAAGGGCGAAGTTGAGAAAGGCATTTACGGTTACCAGTCGCTGCGCCGGCTACCGGGTCTCCGTGCGATCCAAAAAGAGCATTGGCGGTTAGACGTCGACAGACTAGACGCCATCGCAAGAGCAATCGCTGCCCTTGGTTGCGAGGCACCCGCCGAAGCCTACGAAGCTTTCGATGACGTGCTGGTGGACATATTCACCCCCACCCGGACCCGGCAACCGTTGCCCACGAGCAACACGATCAGCTTGCGGTTGAACAAGATGATCGCGGAGTTCGACAACGCAGCCGCATTCGATCCTGAGCGGCGGAAGAAGCGTAAGAAGGGTCCTCCCAGCACGAATGATCTCGACTTCGGCCCTGGCGCTGCGGGCGCTGATACAGCATGGATGACCCTGAACGCTGACAACGCCACTATTGCAGCCATGCGAGCAAGCATTGAGGCGACCGCGCGCGAACTTGGAACCACGCAGGCCAACGCGTTGGTCAAGCTTGCCACCGGTGACGTCACTCCGGCTGCGATGGCGACGATCTACGCCTACGCCCCCAAAAATGCTGACGGTGAGGTCGACCAAGAGGCCGCGGCGTTCATTCCCGGGTTCGGGCACACCGGGCCGAACTCCACAGCCTTGCTGCACCACTTCGCCGCCACCTACGGCACGACCGAGGTGGACCTAGACGTCGCGTCGAAGAAGGTCGTCGCTGGGCACGACGCGCCAGCTGATGTCGCCGCCTACGTCCGCGGCCGGGACGGCACGTGCGTGTACCCGGGTTGCACACGCCCGGCACAGGCTTGCCAGCTCGATCACCGCCAGCCTTACGACGAAGGTGGCATGACCACGGCCGACAATCTGTTCTGCCTATGCCAGCACCACCACAACCTGAAAACCGATCGCCGCGCATTCTATGTCCCCGACCCGGTGACAGGATCAATCGTGTGGCTTCTCGAAGACGGCACCTACTACTGGACCGATCCCAATGGCTTGCTCGCCGCCTACACCACCCCCACAGCGCCCAGGTGGCGGCGCAGTGTTGACGATGTCGAGCGCCTCAGACAGCAAACCGAGCACTTTCTGGCGAAAAGTCACGCAGTTCTCGACGCCTACGAGACCACCGCACAAGCCTACGATCCGTACATTCCGGAGGAGCAAACAGCTGCCTGGGACCTCTACAAACAGTGCAAGGCTGATCTGCAGGACCTCGAGGAAGAATTCGACGAAATCTTCCACTACCACCCGCTCCCGCCAAAGGCCGTGCCAGACGATGAGCTCGTAGTCCCCGACAACCAATTCTTCAACACCTACGACGGCACGGGCCGCGATGCAGACTTCGATCCCGACGACCCGCACAGCTACTGCGACGAGGAGTACGACATCCACGCCTTCTTCCGCCCTGCTGGCTACCCCTTTTCCACAGCAGAAGAATGATGCGCCGCCTTTTCGGCGAAAAGTTGAACAGTTACGGGAGAGCACTCAGACCAAAGAAGGAAAGAATTTCCTCGGTGACGTCCACGCTGTCGGCCCCAGATCCCGCCGGCCACCCATGCCCCATGCCGTCAACGGCAAGGTGCTCGACTCGGCCTGCATCGCCATTGCGTTTGCGGAAGGCCGCCACGACGTCATCGGCGCCGTAAATGCGGTCACTAGTGCCGCGAAGTTCGCCGTCGTAGGGAACCCTGATGTCGGAGGTGCCGTGGATGTTCAGGTAGTCGATAGCTTCACCTGTGGTGAACTGTGCCGGATCTGTGCGCACGGCTGCAGCCACTGTGGCTACGCCCGCATAGCGGTCAGGGTGAGCTGCCGCGGCAGCGGTGGCCAGTCCCCCACCGTTGGAGAACCCCACGAGATAGACCTGCGAATTTTCAGCCGGAAAGGTGGCTTTCACGTCGGCGACGATCGCTTCAATGAATGCGGTTTCGTCCTTCAGTGTGGTGTCGGCATAGGGTGCCGGGGCCCATGCGCCACCAACACCGTCAGGTGCAGCCACGATTGCTGGTGCGTCGTCCAACCCTGTGCCCGTGAGAAAACTCTCACCGGTGCCACCACGCCCGTGAAAAGCAATGATGACCGGTAAAGGCTCGTCCGCATCGTGCGGGGTGGAGACCGTATAGGTCCGCTCCCGTCCTGCGGCGTTGACGGTGCGTTGCGAGACCTCCGCTGGCACCGAGGCACTACTCGTCTCTGGCGGGGAGCTTTCCGGACCAGCGCAGGATGCGAGCAAAACGGCGGCGAAGACGCCTAACGCGGTCGATCGGACTGCGCGTCGCACCGTTTACTCCTGCTCCGCCAACTTCTCGATATCGAAGAAGCCGAGGATCTCATCGGTCACGTCGATGCCCCGGCCCCTGGCCCATATCCCTGAGGGCCATTCGTGGCTCATGCCCTCCACTGGGATGTGCACTGTGCGAGCAGTATCGCCATTTCGGCGTTCAAAGGCGGCGACCACGTCGGGAGCCGGCATGATGGTGCCCAGAACTCCACGGTCTTGGCCCATGTAGGGAACAACGTCGTCCCAGGTGCCGTGAATGTTCAGGTAGTCGATCGGAGTGCCCTGCTCCAGCAGATCCATATCCACACGAATCGCCCCTGAGACGGTCGCGACACCGGCATAGGCTGACGGATCATTCACGGCAAGCACGGCGACAAACCCTCCGCCATTGGAAAACCCGGCCAGATACACCCGCTCCGGGTCGACGGAGTAGGTGGCGATGATGTCGTCACGGATGGCGTGAATTAGTGCGGTGTCTTCCTCGACCGTCGTCACGGCGTAGGGCGCGGGGCTCCACGCCAGACCACGCCCGGTCGGCGCAGCGACAATCGCTTTGGCGGCACCGAGTCCCGTGCCCACGAGGAAGTCATGCCCGTTGTCACCCTTACCGTGAATCGCCAGAATGACCGGTAACTTGTCCCCCTCTAAGGTGACCGGAACAGAGCACTGGTAGGTGTGGTCGACCCCATCGACTGTGACGGTGCGGGTGATACGGCGTGACTGTCCGGTCATGGCGTCTCCTTATTTACGGGGCTTGCGTTCACGCACGCGGACGGCAATGCGCACCGGGGTGCCGTGATAGCCGAATTGTTCACGGAACTTTCGCTCGAGGTATCGGCGGTACCCGCCGTCGAGGAAGCCAGTGGTGAACAGAACGATGGTCGGCGGGCGCGTAGACACCATGGTGGCGAAGAGCACCTTGGGCAGGCGGTTGTTCTTCATCGGCGGCGGGTTCGCGGCAATCGCGTCCCGCATCCAGTTGTTCAACTGGCCGGTGGAGATGCGCTTATCCCAGTTCTCCAGCGCCGTGGTCATTTCCTTCTCCAGGCGGTGCAGCCCACGGCCCGTCTCCGCAGAAATGTTGATCTTGGACACCCACGGCAGGTGGTCCAGCTGCATGTCGAATTCGCGGTCGAAGTAGTACCGACGGTCCTCGTCCATCAAGTCCCACTTGTTGAACGCGATGACCATTGCTTTACCGGCGTCGAGCACCATGCTGATGACGCGTTGGTCTTGCTCGGTGATCTCCTGGGAGGCGTCGATAAGCACAACGCACACTTCGGCGGCATCGATCGTGCCTCGCGTGCGCAGCGACGCGTAATACTCGTGCCCCTCGGCGTTCTTGACCTTCTTGCGCAGACCAGCGGTGTCGATGAAACGCCACAGCTTCTGGTCAAGTTGAATGAGCTCGTCGACGGGGTCAACGGTGGTGCCCGCGACACTATCGACGACCGCACGGTCCGACCGCGACAGCTTGTTCAGCAGCGAAGACTTGCCGACGTTCGGCTTTCCGACGAGCGCAACCCTGCGCGGTCCTTCCGTGACCGAGTTCGCCGACTTGGGCTCCTCCGGGAACGACTTGACGATCTCATCGAGAACGTCGGCACCGCCGCGGCCGTGCAGTGCCGATACGGGCCATGGGTCACCAAGACCGAGCGAATAGAACTCGGCGACGTCCGCCCACTGGGACTCAGACTCGAACTTGTTCGCCACAAGGATCACAGGGACCTCGGAGCGCTGCAGGTTGTTCGCCATGACAGCGTCCGATTCGGTGACACCGACATGGGAGTCGACGACCATGACAATGACATCAGCGTCAGCCATCGCCGCTTCTGACTGGTGCGCGATGGAGGCGTGAATGCCCTTCGCGTCCGGATCCCAGCCACCGGTGTCCTGCACCCAGAAGCGCTGCCCGTTCCAGTCCGACAGGTAGCTCACGCGGTCACGGGTCACACCAGGGTGATCCTCCACAACAGCTTCACGGCGCCCAAGGAACCGGTTGACCAACGTGGACTTGCCCACGTTTGGTCGGCCGACAATAGCCACCGTCGGCAAGGCTTCTTCGAGGTGGCCATCGGCGGTGACACCGAAGGCTTCCTCTACTTCCGCCCAATCTTCTTCGGTCAGGTCATCGTCAGAAAAGTCGGAATCGGACTCAGACTCTCCGTAATCAGCTTCACCGAACTCCGACTCATCGAAATCACCCTCGTCGAAATCACCCTCGAAGAACTCGATTTCGTCTTCATCGTGTGGATGCGTCACTGTGCGCTCCTTTCGATCAGCCCGATCAGGCTGTTCAGCACGTCGTCCTTGCCCATCTCAGAGGTGTCGATCACGGCTGCATCTTCAGCGGGGCGCAGCGGACTCGTCGCGCGGGAAGAGTCGAGCTCGTCACGGCGGATCACATCGGCTAAAACGGTGTCGTAATCCACATCGTGGCCGGCTGCGGTGTCCTGGTTGTAGCGCCGTGTGGCCCGCACCTCGGGTGAGGCGGTAAGGAAGGCTTTGGCTGGGGCGTCGACAAGCACGACGGTGCCAATATCGCGGCCTTCAACGATGGCGCGGTGCGCGTCATGCGCCAACTTGCGCTGCAGTTCGACGAGGTTGACGCGCACTTCAGGAATGGCGGACACAGCAGAAACGTTTTGCGTGACCTCGCGTTCGCGGATCTCGCGGGCAACGTTTTCACCGTCGAAAAGCACCTCGGTGGAATCCGGATCATCGCTGACCTCCAACGGAAGATCGCGCGTGGCTTCGATGACCGCATCTGTATCGGAGGGATCGACACCAGCGCGCAGGACAGCGAGCGTAGCCACTCGGTACATCGCGCCTGTATCGACGTACTTCGCGTCGAGCTGCTTCGCCAACGTGCGGCACGTCGTGGATTTGCCGGTACCGGAAGGGCCATCGACAGCGAGAATGAGGCCCCCGTTGGGCATATTGGAAATCTGACTCATTACATCTCCACCGCCTTGTACAGCGCAGTCAGCTCGGAATCGTTGAGGGCGCGCATCGCGCCGGGCTTGAGCTCGCCAAGCTGCACCGTGTGAATCTTCGTGCGCACCAGCCGCTGGACCGGGTAGCCGGCCTCCTTGAGCATGCGGCGCACGACGTGCTTGCGGCCTTCGTGAATGACCAGGCGGATCAGCGACTGGCCCTGGTGCGTATCGACGATCTGAGCGTAGTCAGCCTTCGCCACCCCATCCTCAAGCTCAATGCCCTTCTTGAGCTCGCGCACAAGCGCGGGCTTGGCCTCGCCGAGAACTGTGGCCAGGTAGGTCTTCTCCACGCCGTACTTCGGGTGCATGAGGCGGTTGGACAGCTCACCGTCGTTGGTGAGCAGCAGCAAGCCCTCCGTGTCAGCGTCAAGGCGGCCGACGTGGAAAAGACGCTGGCCTGCCGCAACGCGGTCCGCGACGAAATCACCCACGCACGGGCGGCCCAGCTCGTCTTCCATGGTCGTGTGCACGCCGCGCGGCTTATTCAGCGCGAAGTACTGCTGGTCCTCATCGACGTTCACGCGCACGCCGTCGACGCGAATGATGTCCACGTTCGGGTCAACGCGCACACCCTGCCGGCGCACGATCTTGCCGTTGACTTCGACGCGGCCCTCATCGATCATCACCTCGGAGTGGCGGCGGGACGCCACTCCAGCCTGGGCGAGTACCTTTTGCAAACGGATGCCGTCGCCACGCTTCTTCTGCGCCGCGGTTTCGGTGTCGTCGCTAATGGCGTTGCCTTCGGGGGCGACTGGGTCGTCGCGATAGTCCCACCAGTTGTCTTCGAGCGGGTGTGGTTCTTTTTCGGCGGCCTCGCGGCGCTTGCTCAAGCTGACGTTCTGGTGCTTGGCGGGCTTCGCGTTGGAGAGATAGAACTTGTCCGGTGTGCCTTCTCGGCGAGCGGGAGGAGTCATGGTTTCCCAAGCTACCAGTGTGTTAGGGCCATTACCAAGACTCTTCGATCGCGTCCACATCCGGCAGCAACGGCGCAAGATCGGGCAGGCGGTCCAGCGAGTCTATTCCGATCTGCTCGAGGAAAAGCTCCGTGGTGATGTAGCGGTGAGCACCTGAGGATTCATCTGGATCAACCTCGGCGATCAGCCCGCGCAGCGTCAGGGTGCGCATGACACCGTCCACATTCACACCGCGGATTGCTGCCACCTGTGCTCGTGTGACCGGCTGGCGGTAAGCGACAACGGCGAGCGTCTCCATGGCGGCGCGGGAGAGCTTCGTCTGCGTGCCGTCGAGCAGGAATGCCTCAACAACCTCGGCGTTAGCTGGACGGGTATACAGCCGCCACCCCTCCAACGTCTCCCGCAGGTCCATACCGGATCCGCGGTCGTTGAGTTCTGCCGCCCAGGCCTCGAGCTCACCCCGCACATCGCTCACCGGGACAGACAGCGCACCAGCCAAATCCTCTGCTGTGGCTGGAGTCTCCACGACCAGGATGATGGACTCGATCTGCGATCTCAGCTGGGAGACCATGGGCAGCTCATGCGATGAGTTCACGTCTACTCCCAGTTCTGCGCAGCGATGACGGCAGGGTCAACGTCCTTACCGGTCCACGCAATGTCCAACGGACCCAGCGCCTCTTCTTGCTGGGTGTCAATGGCGTGCGCTTTGTAGAGCTCCAGCACGGCGAGGAACCGGCCAACTACTTCCATCGACCGAGTGCAGTCCCGGGTGAGAGCTGCGAACGTCAGCCACGTGTCCGGACCCGCAACCTTGAGGGTGTCCAGCAGCTTGCCTGCCTGTTCTGGCACGGAGACAGGCGGGGCGTGGAGGTGGTCGACCCGCACTTCCTCCGGTGGTTTAGGCCGGAAGACTGACGCAGCCAGTTCCGCGAAACTGCCTGCAGTGTGCCCCAGCTGCACCGGCGGCAAGAGGTCGAGGAACTGCTCTTCCATGCCCACCGCGCGCGGGTAGCGGCGGCGAGCTTCGCGTTGCCAGCGCTCAAACTGATCAGCGGCCTTTTGGTAGGCGCGGTACTGCAGCAGGCGTGCGAAGAGAAGGTCTCGGGTCGACAGCAGCTCAAGGTCGTCCTCGTCTTCTTCCCCGCTCTTCGGCAACAGGCGCTGTGCTTTCAGGCTCAGCAGCGTGGAGGCGGTGAGAAGAAACTCTGTGATCTCGTCGAGCTCAGCGGTCTCCCCCAGTTGACGCACATAATCGATGAACTCATCAGTGACCTCGGCCAGAGCGACCTCAGTGACGTCGAGTTTGCGTGCCCCGATGAGGTTGAGCAGCAGGTCGTACGGGCCCTCGAAGTTGTTGAGGACCAAGGTGAAGCCGGTGATCTCCGGCTGGTAGCCCTCTTGAATGTTCGCGGTCATGTTGTCCGTTCAATGACCTCGAGCGCAAGACTGCGGTACTGCTCCGCGCCGGGTGAATTCGGTGCCCACGTGATGATTGGCTCGCCTGCCACGGAAGTCTCCGGAAAGCGGACGGTGCGGGTGATCACGGTGTCGAAGACGCGGTCGCCGAAGACTTCCACCACGCGGTCCATGACCTCGCGGGAGTGGGTGGTGCGGCGGTCGAACATTGTGACCAGGATTCCGACGATGTCGAGGTCGAAGTTAATGCGGTCGCGCACCTTCTCCACGGTGTCCGTCAGCAGTGCGAGACCACGCAGGGAGAAGTACTCGCACTCCATCGGGATGATCACGCCCTGCGAGCAGGCCAATGCGTTCACAGTGAGCAGCCCCAAGGACGGCTGGCAGTCGATGATGATGTAGTCATACTCACCGCGCACCGGACGCAGTGCGCGGCCAAGCGTTTGCTCGCGACCGACTTCGTTCACCAGCTGGATCTCCGCCGCGGAGAGATCGATATTCGCCGGAACCATGTCCAGTCCGGACACGTTCGTGTGCTTGATGGAGGCATGGATGGACGCGGTGTTGTCCAACATCAAGTCGTAGACGGTGACCTGGTCTTCGTCTTGGGTAATCCCCAGACCCGCAGAGAGCGCGCCCTGCGGGTCAAGGTCGACGAGGAGGACTTTTCGCCCATGTTCGGCGAGGCAAGCCCCGAGGTTGATGGATGACGTGGTCTTGCCCACGCCGCCTTTCTGGTTGACCATGGAGATGATCGTGGCGGGGCCGTGCTTATCTAGCCGCTCCGGCTGCGGCAGTTCGCGGATAGGGCGGCCCGTCAGGCCGATACCCGGCGTATCGAAGAGTCCATCCTCCGTCATGGTGGCTATCTTACACAGATGTCATTTTCCACGTTTAGGATCGGGGGTGCGCCGTGCGCCATACTTCGCGCAAATTCTCCGGCGTGACGTGCGTGTAAATCTGAGTCGTTGTCACAGAGGCGTGCCCGAGCAACTCCTGCACTGTACGCACATCTGCCCCGCCTTCCAGCAGATGCGTTGCAAACGAGTGGCGGAGAGTGTGCGGAGAAATATGCTTATCGACGCCCGCTCGCCCCGCCGCCTCCTTGATCACCGTCCACGCGCTTTGCCGCGATAGGGCACCGCCGCGCTTATTCAGAAACAGTGCATGGGTCTTTCCCTTCGACAATGCGGGGCGGCCGCGGACAAGGTACGCCTCCACCGCTTCACGGGCAGCGCTGCCGACGGGAACGATGCGCTGCTTATTTCCCTTGCCGGTGACTTTGATGAACGTGCCGTCTTCCAGCCCAACCACATCGTCAACGACGAGACCGAGCACCTCGGAAACGCGCGCCCCAGTGGCGTAAAGGACTTCAAGTAGTGCCTTGTCGCGGAGGTCTGCTGGGGTGTCGGTGGGGCATGCGTCGAGAAGCAAGCCCACTTCCTCAATGCTGAGCGTGTCCGGAAGCTTCTCGCCTGTTTTCGGCGGTGACACCCCGGCGGCAACGTCGGCGGCGACGGCGCCTTCCACGGTGGCGAACTTATGCAGCCCGCGCGCAACGACGAGTGCACGACCAGCGGACGACGCCGCCAGTCCCCCACGACGCAGATCCGCTACATAGTCCCCGAGGTCGGACGCGGTCACGCTATTCAGGTCTGTTTTTCCTGCTGATTCCAGCCATGTGACGTAGCGGTCAACGTCGCGCCGGTAGTTACTCAGCGTGTTGGCCGACAAGCCGCGCTCCACCGCGAGGTGATCGAGCCACAGCTTGCCGAGTGCTTCGGCGCTCACTGCTTCTTCTTCATGTCGGGCACAATGCCCTGCTTTTGGCGCCTATCTGCCATGTGGGTCGGTCGGAGAGCGAACGGGACATCGGTGCTGCGCGCTGTAGCGCGGCCTGCAACGACCTCGGACGCGGCGAGCACACCGGCGATAGCGATGGAGTTGGTGATGCGGCCGTCCATGACGGCAGCACGGGCATCGTCCAGCGGCACCCACGCGAAGTCCATGTCAGCTTCCTCATCCTCGGCGTCGGGGCGCTCAACGTGGGATAGGTCAGAGGCAAAGAAAATGCGGACGGCTTCCTCGGCGAAACCGGGAGAGGTGACCAGGTCAACGAGCAGCGACCACTCCGCCGCTTCGAGGCCGGCTTCTTCCACCAGCTCGCGCTTAGCGGTGTTCAGCTCGTCCTCGCCTGCGAAGTCGAGAATGCCTGCGGGCAGCTCCCACAGCCGCGCGCCGACGGAGTGGCGGTACTGCTCGACCATGGCGATGCGCTGTTGATCGTCGAGCGCGACGACCGCTACCGCCCCGAAGTGCTCGACAATCTCCCGCTTTGCGGTGTTTCCACCGGGCATAGTGACCGTATCGCGGCGCAGGGCGAGAATGGGAGCGTCAACAAGCAGCTCAGAATCCATGACCGTGAATTCGTGGCGCACTATCCACGCTCCGGGGCTGGTGCCTGGGCATTGTCTGCTGAACCGTACGAACCGGAGCCGCCGTTGATCTGTTCTGCCAGGGCCAGCACGGCCGAGATTCGGCCTGTTTCGGATTCCAGCGAGTCCACGGTGGAGATGTTCTCGTTCGCCTTCGGGGCGTCGCGGACCACCGCGATGGGGCCCTTGTCCTCTGCGGCGCCCCGGCGGCCGGCGAGGACAACAGAATCCCCGCGGGAGTCCAGACCGCGGGCAAGATCTGCAAGGACATTCGAGGCGAACTCGTTGCCGCCCTCGGCCTCACCGGTGGCAACGATGATGCCTTGAGCCGGTGTGATGGTGCCGTCTTCGTACTCGAGGAAGCCCGCTTCACGCAGAGTCTGCAGAACCACTGCACGATCTTCAACGGTAGCCAGCGGTGCACCCGTGGCCTGATCGAACATGAGCGCCGCGCCAAGGGATTCTCCCGCGTGAATGCCCGGCGCCTGGTTATCCACCGACAGCTGAGCGCCGGCAGGGAGAGTGTTGGCGATGATCGAGCGCAGCTCGTCCGCACCATCCTGGGAGAGGAACTTGTCCGTCAGCGTGATCTGGCCAGCCTTGGTGCCGCCTGCCATTTCAGCAAGCCAGCTCGTCGTGTTCACATCATCATCGTTCGCGTCCGGAGTGCGGATGATGAGGTACGGGCGACCGGTCAGCGTGCCGTCGACAATGCGTGTCGACGATTGCGCCAGCAGCGCATTCGCCGCGTTCGCTTCACGATTGTCAGCTCGGCCCTTATCCTTTTGCTCGCCTTCAGGGGTCGAAGAACCCCCGATGTTGTTGAAGGAGTTGTTCGCGATCGGCGCCATCGCCGGAGCCACCACGAGAGCACCGAGAGCGATGCCCCCGGCAATGCCCCACGTGACACCGCTGGTGAACCAGCCAGCACCCCCGGAATTCTGTTTCGGCATGTTTGTTTCCCTCCTCTCCTCTAGTTCTTGAACAGGTTCTGGACGGCCAGGGCGAAGTTGTTCCACGAGTCGATGAGGTTGTCCACAAACATGCCGTTACCCATGACACCGACGATGACGACGATCGTTGCGATAGCCACCAACAGGCCGAGGATTGCCCACGCCCAAGCGACACCGCCACTAGACGACGGGCGGTAGAGGTTCTCAATCACCTGCGAATCGACGATGCGGTCCCCTGCCTTGAGACGAGCCAGCATGGCAGGTGGCGCAGCGTGGTCCGCACCGGCGAAGATCCTGTCGAGGTCTACTGAGTCGCCGGCGGTGACGATGGTTTCGGCGTTATGGTAGACCGCCAAGAGAATCGCGAGATCGGTCGGCGAGTCAGTGGCGGCTGGGAACGTCACGGCACCGACGCCGAGGTCCTGGATGCGCTCGAGACCCGCGGCGTGGCCATCTGGGTCAGCGGGGAGGATCACGCGGGCATCACCGCGCAGGTTGTCGGACGAGATGTCCGCCGGATCACCGACAATGAAGTCGCAGGAGTAGCCGAGGTCGAGAAGCGTGTCAGACGCAGCGCCGACACCGATGACAACGGGCTGGAACTCGCGGATGAAGTGACGCAGATTGGAGATCTTCTCGCGGGTGTCCAGCGTCGGGCTGACCACCAGCACCTTCTTGCCGTCCATCACGTCGCCGAGTTCGGGGACGCCTACGCCGTCGACAAGCAAGGGCGATTCGGTGTGAATGAACTCGGTGGTGTTGCCGAAGTAGGCTTCCATGTGGTCGACGAGTTCGCGCTGCGAGTTGTCGAAGGAGGACTCAACGGTCGCCTGATCGAGCGGTTCAGCCTGAGCGATGACCTTCTTGCCGACGATAATCTCGCCGTCAGCAGTCAACGTCGCCTTCTTGCCGTCGCGGAACGCTTCGCGGGTGGCAGCGCCAGCCCCCTCGTGCAAGCGGATGTCGGCGTCGAGCAGCAGCTGCGGCCCGTAGTTCGGGATATTGCCGGACGAGAAGGTGGCAATGTTGACCACTGCGGCAGGGCGCTTTTCCACGAGCAGCTGAGCTTCACGGCGGGACATGTCCGGGGCGTCGACAATCGCGATGTCGCCCTCGGACAGTTTGCGCAGACCCTTGCCCTGTGGGGTGCAGTCGCGCAACGCACCGGTGAGATCAGTACTCTCTGCTGCGCTGGGAGTGCTCGGGGTGCTCGTGGAGGCGGGGTTGAAGATTGAGCTCATAACCCCAGATCTTGCCGTTTCAAGCACTCAAATCGGGTTAGGCGCGCGGGGAAAAGCCCTCCACGTCGGCTTTGGCCTTGCTCAATAGCTCCGCGGCGTGCGCTCGACCGGTCGCGGAATCGTCCATACCGGCAAGCATCCGAGCGAGCTCATCGACGCGGTCATCGTCGCCGAGCAGCTGCACGCCAGAAGTCACCGACTCATCGCCGACATTCTTGGACACATGCAGGTG
This sequence comes from Corynebacterium sp. CCUG 71335, assembly GCF_024454075.1. Lineage (NCBI taxonomy): Bacteria > Bacillati > Actinomycetota > Actinomycetes > Mycobacteriales > Corynebacteriaceae > Corynebacterium > Corynebacterium sp. CCUG 71335. Next base: position 226,110 of record NZ_JAGPYY010000003.1, on the reverse strand, counting down.
CGAGTCGGCGTACGCCGCGACTTGCGGCAAGTGCGTGACGACGATGACCTGATTATTCATTGCCAACCGCGCCAACCTACGCCCAATCTCAACGGCCGCACGGCCACCGACGCCAGCGTCGACCTCGTCAAAGACCAGCGTGGCGCCACTGCGCCGTTCAGACAAAATGACTTCGAGGGCCAACATGACGCGCGAGAGCTCACCACCGGATGCGCTCGATGCCAGCGGCTGTGGTTCCAACGCGTCGTTGGGTGCAAGCCGCAACTCCACGACGTCTGCCCCGTCGCGCGTGAAGTCCTGCGGATCCTTAGCTGAGTCCACGGCGACGACAATGCGCGCTTTGGGCATAGCCAGGCCACGTAGCTCACCCGTGACCGCTTTCTCGAGCGCCTTCGCGGCCTTCTTCCGCGCTGCCGTCAACTTGGATGCCGCAGCTGTCATGGACTTTTCGTGGGACGCCACGGCCTTCTTCAGCTCCTCGATCGCTTCCGCGGACGTATCGATGGACTCTAAACGCTTCGCTGCTTTCGCGCGCCACGCAATGATGCCGGCGGCGTCGGGAGCGTACTTACGGGTCAGCGCCTTGAGCTCTTGCTGGCGCTGGAGAAGGCGGTCGAGCTCTTCCGGGTCACTGGGAAGGTTGGACAAGTACGCGTTCAGCTCGCCGGAGACATCCGAAAGGATCGCGGCGACATCGCCCAGTTGGTTCCCAAGCTCGCGTAGCTGACCGTCGCTCGCACCAGTCAGCGCGGCGCCAGCCGCACCGACGAGCGATGATGCGGAGGCGTCACCGTCGGCGCTGCCGCCGAAACCGCCGACAGATTCGGCGCCGTCAATGGCCACGACTGCTTCCTCCGCAGCCTCACGCAGTGCGTCGACGTCCTGCAGCCGGTTAATGGTCTCCACTAGCTCGGCGTCTTCCCCCTCCTGGGGGTCGACTTCGTCGATCTCTCCGATGGAGAACTCCAGGCGGTCCACCTCTTGGGCGAGTTCACGGCGCTTCTCCGTGCGTTCCTTCAAGTCCTTGACCGCGGCCCGCCACGCAGAGAAGGATTCCCCATACGCCTCACGCAGAGGAGCAATTGCTGGATCGAAAGAGTCGAGGGCGCTGAGCTGTTCTGCCGGTGAGAGCAAACGGAGTTGGTCGTTCTGTCCGTGAATGGTGAGCACGTGCGCAGTGAAGTCAGCCAGGGTGGCGGCCGGAACGGTGCGGCCGCCCAGATGCGCCCGGGAACGACCTGTCGCTTTGACCGAACGGGCGGCTAGGTAATCGCCGTTCTCATCAGGCTCAGCGCCCGCGTCCTCGGCGAGGGTGGCGACAGCGTGGCTGGCGCCGTCGACAAGCCCCTCTGTGCTGAAGGATCCTTGCACGCTCGCATGGTCCGCACCCGTGCGCACCTTCGAAGCGTCGGCGCGACCACCCGTGAGCAAGCGAAGCCCGGTAACCACCATGGTCTTACCGGCACCGGTTTCACCGGTGAGAACAGTCAGACCCGGGGCGAATTCGACATGGGAGTGCGGGATGACGCCCAAGTTGTCAATAGTGAGATCGAGAAGCATTAGCGTCGCGTCACGTTGTCGCCGTACGTCTTGTCTTCTTTCAGCACCGGGCCGCGCCAGCCGTTGATCGGCAGCTGAAGCTTATGCACGAGGCGGTCGGTGAACGGCGAATCGTCCAAACGCACCAAGCGCACGGGCTTTACACCGCGCACGACGTCAAGGCGGGACCCCGGCGGCATGTCCAGGTGCCGGAAGCCGTCGAGTACAACGTCAGCAGGGGTCGTGGTGATGAGCGACTCGACCGCCACCCTGGAACGCGGCGAGACGACTAGGGGTTTGGTGAACAGCGCGTGGGCGTTGTTCGGCACAACAAGGATCGCGTCGAGCTCCGGCCACAAGATCGGGCCACCTGCGGAGAACGCATAGGCAGTCGAACCCGTGGGCGTGGAAATGAGCACGCCATCGCACCCGAAAGAACTCACCGGACGGAAGTCGACTTCCAGAATCGCGTCCAGCACACCACGGCGGTCGAGGTTTTCCAGGCTTGCCTCATTGAGCGCCCACCCCTGGCCGATCTGGTCGTTGTTGGAGTCGTGCACCGTCACGTCGATCGTCATGCGGTCATCGACGGTGTACTCGCGGTCGATCACGCGCCGGATCGCGGTTTCCAGGCTGTCTTCCTCCCATTCGGCGAGGAAGCCGATGTGGCCCAAATTGATGCCCAAAACGGGGACATCCTGTGCACGGGCCATACCAGCTGCCCGCAGGAAGGTGCCGTCACCGCCGAGCACGAGCACGAGTTCACATCCGGCTGCCGCCTCATCCTTCGGGGCGACCTGCTCGATCTGGCCGAGAACCGGATAGTTGTCCGTGAACGGCAGCTCATCCTCCCCGACAAGACGGACGGTGATGCCCGCCTGCATGAGCAGCTCTGTCGCACGCGCCGCAGAAGCAATGTTGCCCTCGCGCCGGGTGTGCGGGACCAAGAGTACGCAGCGGTCGGTGTCGCTTTGTGTCATTAGTTCTTCGGTCCTTCCTCTACTGCACGCGTGATCATGGCAGTCAGCTCCCCATCATCGGGTGCGCTTTCGCCACCATCGTGAACGAGCCATAGGAAGTATTCTACGTTCCCGCTCGGCCCGGGTAGCGGTGACGCCACCGCACCGCGGCAACTCAACCCCAATGACAGCGCAAAACGGGCGACATCGAGGGTGACTTCTGCGCGCAACTCCGCCGACCGAACCACTCCGCCGCTGCCCAGGCGGTCCTTGCCCACCTCGAACTGCGGCTTGACCATGGGTAGCAGATCCGCACCGTCGGCCATGCATTGTGCGATAGCAGGCAGCACCAGCTCGAGCGAGATGAAAGACAGGTCGCCGACCATCAGCTCCGCTGTTCCATCCATGAATTCAGGGGTGAGATGGCGGATGTTAGTCCGGTCCAGCACCGTGACACGGTCGTCGTCCTGCAACCGCCAGACCAGCTGGCCATACCCGACATCAACAGCTACGACCTCGCGGGCACCGCGGCGCAGCAGGACATCGGTGAATCCGCCTGTGGAGGCACCAGCATCAAGAGCGCGCTTTCCTGCAATGGACAGGCCGTGCGGCTCGAATGCCTCAAGGGCACCGAGCAGCTTGTGGGCACCGCGAGACGCCCAATCATCACCGTCGACTTCAGCGACTTTAATGGACACCTCAGGCTCGACAACCGTCGCAGGCTTCGTCGCGGTGAACCCGCCGACCTCGACTCGGCCCGCTTTGATCCACTCGACGGCTTGTTCACGGGACCGCGCGATCTTGCGGCGCACTAACTCCGCGTCAAGGCGACGGCGCCCTGGACCCTGCCCCATTAGGCCTGGTCCTGCAACGCATCGGCGAGGACGGTGTACGCGGCCTCGTACTGGGCTAGTTCGCCGGCGAGGTCCTCTGGTGCTTGAGCCATCGCCGTCTCGAAGCGCTCGGTCAGCTGCTCGGGAGTACTCACTATCACCACCAGCTTTCCACGGCACGGCGCGCAGCAGCTGATGCTGCTTCAACATCGGGCACCTCACCAGCACCAAGGCTCCAGGCCGCCTTCAACACTGTGCGCAGAGCCTGCATGCTTGTCGACGTCTCATCTCCCCCGTCCAGCACAACCACCGATCCCCCAGTGTCGTCGTCCCGTTCCACCGCCGCAGTGAATCCGCCTTGGGCGCATGGGCGCAGCTGGTCGGCTTCCACCGAAGCGTCGACAAGCACAGACATGTCTTCGGCGATGAACGTCGGGCGCTGATCGGCTGGCGCAGAAATGAGTGCGCGTGGGCCGGAGACGCCTGTGAGCACGTGCAACGTGTCCATGCCTGCGGCGACACCACCGGCGATGTCGGTGTCGAGGCGGTCACCGATGACAAGTGGCGCTGTCACACCGAGGTTGTCGCGTGTGAGGGTGAACATGGCAGGGCCGGGTTTGCCCGCAGCCCGCGGGGTGACACCGGTGGCGTTCGTGACTGCCGCGACCATGGACCCGTTGCCCACCATGAACCCGCGGTCCATTGGCAACGTCGAGTCCAGGTTGCTCGCCAGATACGTCGCCCCGGCCTGAATAGCCAGTGCTGCCTCCGACAGGTGCCGCCATCCGTTGTCGGGCGAGTGCCCGTGGAGCACGACGGCCGGTGCGTCGTCAGCGGAGTCCACGACAGTGAAACCAGCCTCACGGACAAGGTCGCGGAATGAGTCAGCACCCACCACGAGCACTGCCGCGCCGGGAGCCGCGTGCTGCTGCGCGAGCTGGACTGCGGCTTGCGCAGATGTCATCACGTCCTTTTCAGTCGCTTTGAGGCCAACGGACTGCAGCTTGCTCGCAACATCACGTGGCGCCTTGGAAGCGTTGTTCGTGATGTATGCAGCGCGGCGCCCAGAGGTAATAGCGGCGTTGATCGCATCGACTGCGCCGGGGATAGAAGCATCGCCGTGCCAGACTGTTCCGTCAAGGTCGAGAAGCAGAGCGTCGTAACCGCTGATAAGCATTGCTTAGCTGAACTCCTTCAGACGCTGCGCGACATCCGTCATCTCTTCGCTATCGACCTTGTTGACGTGCTCGAACCACGTCCGGGCCTCATCAGTCCTGCCAACCTGGGCAAGAGCATCCGCGTAGGCGTAGGAAAGACGGGTGTGGGCGAAGTCCCCCACCTTCTTCTCATCGATGGTGGGATTGAGCTGCTGCAGCGTCGCCAGCGCAGCTTCGTGTTGGCCGAGGTCGTGGCGTGCCCCCGCAACAACAATGGCCAGTTCGACCTGCGACTCAGGATCGAGCTGCTGTGCTTCCTGGCTACGCCCGATCTCGATCGCCTTGTCGGGGCGACCCAGGCCTCGCTCACAGTCAGCCATGACAGCAAGCAGACCGGGGCCACCGCTCATCCGGCGGGCTGCTCGCAACTCAGACAGCGCTTCCTTCCACTCCCCAGCGTGGTACGCAGCAATGCCTGCTGCCTCACGGACAACACCAACGCGACCCGCACGGTTTTTTGCGGCGCGGGCATGCGCCAAGGCCAGCCGGGGATCATCCGCCATCCACGTAGCAGACATGATCATGTGCTTAGCTACTTTGTCAGCGTTGTCCTTCGCCAGCACTCGCAGGTCTTGCAGAACGGACGGGTCAAGGTCAGACGGGTCGATGTCGTCCGGAATGGACGGCTCATTCTCCTTCTGCGCCATGCGCTCCTCGCGGAAGCCCTGGCGGTACGGGTTGGAGCGGTCGTGCCGGACCTTCTTGTCCTCACGTCCGTCCCGGCGCCCCCGGTTGGCATGCGTTCTCGGTTGGCCGTCTTTGCTCATGCCAGTCCTCCTTTAGCCGTGCACCTTCACGCCGGCGAAGTTCTTCTTGCCGCGGCGCAAAACAACCCATGAACCGTGGAGCAGATCTTCCGCGGTAGGTTCCCACTCCTCAGACTCAATACGCTCGTTGTTGGCGTAGGCACCACCTTCCTTGATGGCCCGACGAGCGGCACCCTTCGAGTCCACCAGGCCAGTGCCCACCAGCAGATCAACAATGGTGCGCGGCGCTCCCGCCTCAACCTCGAAGACATCCGTTTCAGAGACAGCAGCGGCGAGAGTTTGCTCATCCAGCTCAGACAGCTCTGCACGGCCGAACAGCGCCTGTGAGGCCAGTTCGACAGCCTTCGTCGCCTCGGGCCCATGAACAAGGTCGGTCATCTCCTGGGCGAGACGCTTCTGGGCTTCACGCTTGAACGGTCGCTCCTCCACCTCGGTTTCCAGTTCGGCGAGCTCATCCTGCCTCAGTAAGGTGAACCAGCGCAGGTAACGGATCACATCGACATCCGCGGTGTTCACAAAGTACTGGTACCAGCGGTACGGGCTGGTCATCTCAGGATCGAGCCAGAGTGACCCGCCACCGGTGGACTTTCCGAACTTCTTGCCCTCCGAATCCGTGACCAGCGGCACGGTCAGTGCATGGACCGATGCGCCGTCGACGCGGCGAGTCAGGTCGACGCCCGCGACCAGGTTGCCCCACTGGTCCGACCCGCCGATCTGCAGGATGCAATCATGACGGCGCCGCAGCTGCACGAAGTCGTTCGCCTGCAGCAGCATGTAGGAAAACTCCGTGTAGGAAATGCCGTCACCCTCAAGACGGCGCTTGACCGTCTCGCGCGACAGCATCGTCGACAAAGAGAAGTGCTTGCCGATGTCACGCAGGAACGAGATCACCGACATGTCGTTGGTCCACTCGGCGTTGTTGACCAGCACGGCGGCATTGTCTCCTTCAAAGGACACGAAACGCTGCAGTTGGCCGGTGATTCGCTGCGCCCAATCCTCGACCGTGTCGGTGGTGTTCATAGACCGCTCGCCGACCTCACGTGGGTCACCGATCAAGCCTGTTGCGCCGCCAGCGAGCACGATCGGCCGGTGTCCGGCTTCCTGGAACCTGCGCAGCATGAGCAGGGGCACCAAGTGGCCGGCGTGCAGGGACGGACCGGTCGGATCGAAGCCCGCGTACAGCGTGATCGGGCTCGCTGTCTGGTCCTTGAGTGCCTCGAGATCCGTGGACTGGTTGACTAATCCACGCCACTGGAGTTCATCAATAATGTTCGCCATAGAGCAGTTCCTTTCAAACCTCGTTGTCTGCGGGGTGCGGCTGAGCTTCGTCGATAAGCAGCACCGGAATACCGTCATCAATGCGGTAGGCAATGCCCATACGCGGATTGATCAGCAGTTGCGCCTCGTGGTCGTAGTCGAGCGGGCCCTTGTCTTGCGGGCACGCGAGGACCTCGAGGAGCTGGGGGTCGAGCGTGGGTGTATCGGCCGTCATAGTGGTCAATCGTACCCCTGCGCATTCTCGGGCATTCTCGGGCTCGGGCTAGGTCTGGTCCAGTCCCGGAAGATTGCCGAAGGTCTCACGCAGTGTGCGGGCCTGGGAATCCATCGTGCGCAGACTGTGGTCGACCACGCCCAGCTTGATCCGCTCGAGCGCACCGGTCAGCGTTGACAGTGAATCCTCCATGACCGCAGCCGCCTCAGCGCTGTGATACTGCGGGGCGTTGACGTAGGTGTTCACCACTTCCGGCAAGTAGATCTTCACGATGTTCCATACCGTTTGTTGGTGCTCCGGGGTGGACTGCAACTCATCCCACTCATTCAAAATGAAGCGCATGTTGTCTTCCAGCTCGGACGCTTGGTTGAGCACCCGCTCCGGCGGCTTCGCGCGCACGAGTTCCCGCAGTGTGTCGCGCACGTCGCGGTTCAACTGGACGTTGACCGGTTCCATCGGCGCGGGCGGCGCTATTGCCTTCGGCGCCGGCGGCGGGGTCAGAGCAACGCCGGCACCCCATGCAGCCACGGCCACGACAGGCCACAAGAACCCCAGGCCAACTCCGGTAGCAATGATCAGGACGACGTGCAGAATGATGACGAGGGCCGCCAAGCTCATCCCGACTTTGTTCTTGTGGGAGGTGAAGAAGTTCCCCTCCCCCACTCCTGTCGCTGAGGGACCTCCTGGCCGGTAGGGGCTGGGCGTATTACTGGTAGCCACGAATCTCCTTGAAAGCTGCATCCAAGTCGCCGTTCAACGCGTCGAAGACGGCACCGCCCGTCAATTCTGCCAGGTTGTTCATCTCGCTCGCATTGGCCTCCCCGTAGAGGATCACAAAGACCGGGATGGAGCGCTGCTCCGGGGAAAGCCCCTGGTACTGCTTCTCAAATGCGTAATAGTCCATGCCGTGCGTGACTTCACCGTCGGACAAGAGCACGATCGAGCTGATACCTGCGCTCGGGTCGGAATTGCGTAGGGCATCGAACAACGTGTCGTAGATTGCGGTCTGGCCGTCTGCCACAAGGTCATTCACGTAGCCCTGGTACTTGGCTTTGGTGATGCGGTCGTCACGCAGGAACTCGCCCAGTAATGGCTCGTGAGGTGCCGTGGAGAAGGATTGGAACGTCACCAGCTCGCCATCGCGCAGGGCCACGTCGCCCGTGGAGGTGGCAGCGGAGCCGTCGATAAGCGACGTCATGATCTGCTGCAGGGACGCAATGCGCTCACCTTCCATCGAGCCAGAAGTATCCAGGACGAAGGTCGCGGTTCCGCGCTGGCGGTAGTCGTTGTTGTAGCGGTCCAGCAGCGCTTCGACAGTGCCGTAGCTGGCTGGGAATGCAAGCTCAATGACGGTCTGATTGCTCATCTCAGCGGGCATCAGGTCAGCGTTGGTGACGGGGCGGCGGTAGCTGTCCGCGATCTGCTCTTCATGCTCAAGCAACCATTCAGCGAGTTGGCGAACCTGTTCAGCGGCGTTCTCGTTTTTCGGTTGAGCGAGTGTGGACAGCGGGTAATCAGCGGAAATAACGCCGTCCGCCGGAACAATGACCTCGATATTTGCACCCTCGTTGCGCATGGCATGCAAAGTGGATTCGTAGTTGATGATCGCGTCGGCGCGCTCCGGGCTCTCCAAAAATGCGTCCTTGAGCCAGCCCGACGAGCCAGAAACCAACGACTGCGCCTGGAACAGCTCAGTCAACCGTGTGCCGACCTTTTGGATGTCTTCCTGGGTCAGCGCGGAGCCAGTGTCCGCCATCGCAGTCGCTACAGACACCAGCGCGGAGAAACCAGAGTTGGAGGTCGACGGGTCGGTCATACCAAAGGAGAACTTTCCCTCGCGTGCGGCATCGGCGAAGCCCGACCACGTCGGCTGTTTCGTGTCCCAGCCGAGCTCCTGCGCTTTGTCCCGCTGCACACCGAAAGCAACGGGACTGGTGGCAATCTTCGTTTCATCGGCCAGCTTGCCCTGGGCATCGATGAGATTGACGTAGCGGTTAGTGGCAAACCACGTCGCATCCACCTGACCGTCAAAGTTGCCCGCTTTGAGCTCCTGGGAGTTCTGCAGGGTACCGTCCGGGAATTGCAGGGTGATGTCGAAGCCGAGGTCCTCCGACGCCTGCTGCACCAGCGGCTCCAGGTCTTGCAACTCAGTCGCGGCCACGATAGTCAGTGGGCCTTTGGAGCCCCCGCCAAGGCCGCCGAAGCCTCCTCCCCCGCCTCCGTTATCGTCGCTGCATGCTACGAGGGCGGTTCCGGCGAGCAGTGCCGCAAGCGTCGCTAGAAGTTTCTTCATTTCTCCTGTTCCTCCTGGTTACGTGGGGGGACGGATCCGTACCGGTTGCCCACACCCTCGATAAGCTTCTCCATTCTGTCGAAGCTGGGCGGGTCGACTGAGTTGTCGTAGTGCGCCGGGGAGCCAAGGCCATGGCCCTCCATAGCGGTGGTGAGATAGTCTCCGGTGGCCGGCCGGAAACCGTGCCTAGCGGCTAGCTGCTGCAGTTCTTGGTCCGAGGCCAGCGCTTGGGCCAGCTCCTTGCCTTCTGGCGAGATTCCCACGATGCCGTGGTTGGCCAGTACGGTCGGTTCGAGGTGCATCAGGACCATGTCGTCTTTGATGCGGGAGCTCTCCTTCATCTGTTCGCCTAAAAATTGCGCCTCGTAGACCAACACCATGGGCACCGCTCCCATGCCTTGGCTGAGGTAGTCGGCGAACGGGCCGGCGGACGACGACTGGGTGTAACCCTGGCCGGTGAAGAATGGAGCGATCTGGTTGGTCAGCCAGCCAATGTCATCTGCTTTGTCGGGGTTGCTCTCCCCAAACTCCCATGCCAGGATTGCCAGCCACATCGCTGCAGAGTTCGAGGTGCGGATGTCGGTGGTGGCCACCTGTACATTGCGTTGCGACGGGAACGTGTTCCCGAAATCACGCCAGCGCTTCCCCTGCTGCGTCAGGGTGATGAACTCGCCGACGTCAAGGGTGTACTTTCCGGCAGCTTCCGTGGCCACGCCCTCCTTCTCAAGGATGCGAGCGATTGGTTTGAACGTTGCTACCGCCATCGGCGAGAAGAACGGGTACTCCACGGAGTAATTGGAGTCCTGGTCAGTGATCTTCTGGGCTGCCGGGCCTGACGACGGGAAAACGAAATCCTGCTGCGCCAAATTCGTTTCATTGGCGATGCGGCGGGAACCGGCGGTGGTGAAATTCACCGTGAACCCGAGCTCTGTCAGACGGTCAACGACCTCCGGGTCCTCGAAGTACTCGCGCTTTTCCGAACCGATCACACCGGTGACTTCTTTCGACCCGCGCCCGGAGATGAACGACCCCTCACCCAAGCCCCCGCGTCCGATGAAGACCGCAACAAGGGCAATGATGGCCAGCAAGACACCAATGAAAATGGCGCACCCTCGAGGTGGTTTCCGCAACCCCTCTTGTGCGCCTTGTTGTGTGGTCATGGCCACAGTTTATGTAAAGGACGCGTCAAGCGCCTGTGAACCACGGTGCTAGGTAGGAATTATGAATACAGAATTCATTTGATTCACTTGACGTTTAAGAACGCACCGGGGTTTGTGCCCACCGACGGGCATCGGCGTTCGCGGCGTCCACACGTTCACGCTGCTCCGCGACACGCACTCCGGCGGTGCCGCCGCGCGTCGCGCGGGATGCCACAGCACCATCGATCGTGAGCACGTCGCGCACCTGCGGAGTGAGTCGCTTATCGACGCTTGCCAGCTCTTCATCCGTCAGATCGATCAAATCCACCCCGCGAGACTCGGCGATCCGAACGCATGCGCCGGAGGCTTCGTGCGCTTCACGGAACGGCACGCCTTGGCGGACCATCCACTCCGCAAGATCCGTGGCCAACGTGAACCCAGCCGGGGCGAGCTCACGCATCCGGTCCTCGTGGAAAGTCAGGGTGGACACCAACCCGGTCATCGCCGGCAACAGGATGCGGAGCTGGTCGATCGAGTCGATGATCGGCTCCTTGTCCTCCTGCAGGTCGCGGTTGTAGGCAAGCGGCTGCGCTTTGAATGTGGCCAGCAGGCCGGTCACGTTACCGATCAACCGGCCGGATTTACCGCGGGCCAGCTCCGCAACATCCGGGTTCTTCTTCTGGGGCATGATGGATGACCCGGTTGACCACGCGTCAGCAAGCGTGACGTAGCCGAATTCCGGCGTCGACCACGCAATGATCTCTTCGGCTAGACGGGAGATGTCTACACCGATCTGCGCGAGCACATAGGCGGCCTCCGAAACGAAGTCGCGTGACGACGTACCGTCGAGGGAGTTATCGGCCGCAGAGTCGAACCCGAGTTCCTCCGCGATCGCTTCGGGGTCGAGCTGCAGCGACGAACCAGCCAGAGCGCCGGAGCCGTACGGGGACACAGCTAGACGCTTGTCCAGGTCGCGGATGCGCTCGATGTCGCGCAGCAGAGGCTGCGCGTGCGCCAGCAGCGAGTGGGCCAACAAGATCGGTTGCGCCGCCTGGAAGTGGGTCTTGCCGGGCATGATGGCGTCAGGGTGCGCGGCTGCCTGGGTTGACAGAGCTTCGATCAGGTCAGTCGTGTCCTGTGCGACAGCACGCACCGCATCACGAAGCCACATGCGGAACATCGCAGCGACCTGGTCATTACGGGATCGGCCAGCGCGCAGGCGGCCGCCGAGTTCGGGGCCGACGCGATCAATGAGACCGCGCTCCATCGCGCCATGCACGTCCTCGTCGGTCGGCTCAGGGCCGAAGGAACCATCAGCAACATCACGGCCAAGCTGGTCGAGGCCAGCGAGCATGGCCTCGAGGTCGCTATCGGTCAGCAGTCCCGCCCGGTTGAGGACCTTCGCGTGGGCCTTCGACGCGAGCACGTCATACGGGGCGAGGATCCAGTCGAAGTGAGTGGACACAGACAGCGCGAACATCGCTTCCGATGGCCCGCCGGAGAAGCGACCGCCCCACAGTGCGCCCTGGTTGGTTCCGTGCTTTTCCATCAGGACTCCTGGGCAGTTGCGTTAGCGGCTGCCCTGTCGCGCTTGTTGGCAATCTCAGAAGACAGGCCGTGCAGCTTGACAAAGCCCTTGGCGTGGGACTGGTCGAAGGTGTCGCCGGTGTCGTAGGTAGCCAGGTTGAAGTCGTACAGGGAGTGGTTGGAACGACGGCCGTTGACCGTGGCGGTGCCAGCGTGCAGAACCATGCGGATGTCGCCGGTGACGTGCTCCTGGGTGGACTCGATGAAGGCGTCGAGGGAGCGCTTCAGCGGTGCAAACCAGAGGCCGTCGTAGACTTCTTCGGACCAGCGGGCATCGATAAGCCTCTTGTAACGCGCGAGCTCGCGCTCGACGGTGACGTCTTCGAGCGCCTGGTGCGCGGTGATCAGTGCGACTGCACCCGGTGCCTCGTACACCTCGCGGGACTTGATGCCCACCAGGCGGTCCTCCACCATGTCCAAGCGACCGATACCTTGTGCACCGGCGCGGCGGTTCATCTCCTCGATGGCCTCCAGCACGGTCACCTTGCGGCCGTCGATAGCCACCGGCTTACCGGATTCGAAGGAGATGATGACCTCGTCCGGAGCATTACCCAGCGCCGGGTCCTCAGTGTAGGAGTACAGATCCTTGGTCGGCGGGTTCCACAGGTCCTCCAGGAAACCGGTCTCCACGGCACGGCCCCACACGTTCTGATCAATGGAGAACGGGGACGCAGCGGATTGTTCGATCGGCAGGTCCTTGCCCTCTGCGTACTCGATGGCCTTGTCGCGGGTCCATGCGTAGTCGCGGGCCGGAGCAATGATCTCCAGGTCCGGGTCCTGGTTGACAAAGCCGACCTCGAAGCGGACCTGGTCGTTGCCCTTACCGGTGCAGCCGTGAGCAACGTGAGTTCCGCCGTGCTCCTGCGCGGCCTCCACGAGGTGCTTCACAATGAGCGGGCGCGAAATCGCCGACACCAGCGGGTACTGCTTCATGTACAGGGCGTTCGCCTTGATGGTAGGCAGGCAGTATTCCTCAGCGAACTCGTCGCGGGCATCCACCACAATGGACTCGACAGCACCGCAGTCGAGCGCGCGCTGACGCACGGACTCCATGTCTTCTCCACCCTGCCCCAGGTCGAGGGAGACGGCGACGACTTCACCACCAGTCATCTCTGCCAGGTACGGGATGGCCACAGATGTGTCCAGTCCACCGGAGTACGCGAGAACAACACGGTTAGTCATTGGTGTCAAAGCTCCTTGTTTTGCTTATCTGTGTAATTGGTTCTGTTTGAGATCTAAGCCGAAGAAAGTCTACTCTTCAGCGTCCTCGGCACCGTCGACGCGGTCGCCCATGAATTCCTCGGCGAGTTGCCTGCCGGAGAGTGGTTCGCGTGCCAGCACGAAGATGGTGTCGTCGCCAGCGATGGTGCCCACGACTTTCTCCAACGCAACCCGGTCGATATAGCTGGCCAAATACTGCGCAGCACCCGCCGGTGTGCGCAGTACTGCGATGTTGCCGGTGTAGTCGACAGACACCACCAGTTCCGCGAGCATCCGGCGGAGTTTGTCGCGCGGCCCCTTTGGCGAGGCCTGGAACGACTGGGCCTCCTCCCCGACTGCATAGTAGGAACGCCCGCCGCCCGACGGTCGCACTTTACGCGCTCCAAGCTCGTCGAGGTCGCGCGACAAAGTGGCCTGGGTGATATCGATGCCCTCATCCAGTAGCAGCTCGGACAGCTGCACTTGAGAGGACACCCGGGTGTGATCGAGAATCGCCAGGATCTTCGCTTGGCGCGCGGTACGTGAATTCGGTGCGCTCATCTACTGGTTCTCCAACAGCCAGGCAAGCAGCGCTTTCTGCGCGTGCAGGCGGTTTTCTGCCTCGTCGAACACGCGCGACTGTGGGCCGTCGATGACTTCAGCCGTGACTTCACTGCCGCGGTACGCCGGAAGGCAGTGCAGGAAGATCGCGCCGTCGCTGGCACGGCCCATCATCGCTGCATCCACTTGGTACGGCAGGAACGGAGTACGGCGGTCCTTGCCGTCTGCTTCCATGCCCATGGACACCCACGTGTCGGTGATGACCACATCAGCACCATCCACGGCCGCCACATCAGACGTGACGGCGACCGTTGCACCTGTCTCTGCAGCGCGGGTCTGCGCGCGTTCCACGAATTCCGTGCGCGGCTGGAATCCCTCCGGGGAGATGACGGTGATGTCCATCCCAGCGGTGGCGAAGCCGATCATGTAGGAATTCGCCATGTTGTTGTCGCCATCACCTAGGTAAACGGCATGCTTACCCTGCAGGCCCGCCGGGCCGTCCTCCGGGCATAGGTTCTCGATCACTGTTTGCAGGTCGGCCAAGATTTGGCAGGGGTGAAGATCGTCGGAAAGCGAATTGATGATCGGCACTGTCGCCCCCTCTGACATCTCCGTGAAGTTCGAGTGCGCGTACGTGCGCCACACGATCGCGGAGACGTAACGCGACAAGGTCGCGCCAGTGTCCTGGAAAGTCTCACCTTTGCCCATCTGCGAGTTGCCGGTCTCGGCCACAATCGGGAAACCACCGAGCTCAGCGATGCCCGCCATGAAGGAAAAACGGGTGCGCGTCGACGTTTTATCGAAAAGAACAGCAACAGACTTTGGTCCCTCGAGCGGGCGGCGGGAATAGCGGTCGCGCTTCATCTCGGCCGCGAGAGCCAGAATCTCCGTCTGTTCAGCGGGGGTCACATCGTCGTCGGCTAGGAAGTGGCGTGGTGTGGTCACTGGTGTCCTCCGTTGGTGCTGGCAAAGCGGGACAGTGCTTCCTCCAGCGTAGTTGCGATCGCGTCCGTTGCTGCGCGCAATTCGTCGCCGGTGATCACCAGCGGCGGAGTCAGGCGCAGCACAGACTCAGTGGGGGCGTTGAGAATAACACCGTGCTGCAGCCCAATCTGCACGGCGTCTTTCGCCACGGGCCTGTCCAGCACGACGCCGAGCATCAACCCGCGGCCACGCACGTGGTCAACGCCGTCAAGCTTACCGACGTCACGGGCCAACCCCTCCCCCTTCTGCCTCACCTGAGCACAGAACTGATCATCGACGATCTCCAGCACTGCCTGGGCAGCCGCGCAGGAGATCGGATTGCCTCCGAAGGTGGTCCCGTGGGAACCGGGCGTGAACATATCGGCCACATCACCGCGCGCGATGACAGCGCCGATCGGTAGCCCGCCGGCCAGCCCCTTGGCCATGGTGACAATGTCCGGCTGCACCCCGGAGGCTGTGTGGGCGAAGAAGGCACCGGTGCGTCCGACACCGGTTTGCACTTCATCGACGACCATGAGGATGCCGTGGGTATCGCACAGCTGGCGGACCGCTTCTAGGAATCCCTCCGGCGCTGGGATGACACCGGTCTCACCCTGGATCGGCTCAAGGAAGACGGCGGCAGTCTGCGTCGGGTCCTGCTCGACGAGTTCGCGCAGGTGGTCAATGTCGCCGTAACGGTAGAACTCCACCCCAGGCACGAGCGGCTCGAAGGGCGCTTGCTTGCTTGGCTGGCCGGTCAAAGACAGCGAGCCCATAGTACGGCCGTGGAAGCCATCGAGCGCCGCCAGCACGCGCGTGCGGCCGGTCAAGCGGGTGAGTTTGAACGCAGTCTCATTCGCCTCTGCACCGGAGTTGCAGAAGAAGACTTTTGCAGACGGATCACCGAAACGCTCCTTGAGCGACTGAGCCACGCTCAGTGCTGGTTCGGAGGCGAAGAAGTTGGAGATGTGGCCGAGCGTGCGGACCTGGCTGTCGACGGCCTCCACCAGTCTCGGGTGGGCGTGACCTAGTGAGTTCACTGCGATGCCGGCGAGCATGTCGAGGTAGCTGTTGCCGTCGGCGTCGCGCACCGTGGCGCCGCGGCCGCTGACCAGCGGCAGTTGCGGGGTGCCGTAGGTATTCATCAGCGCCTCGGTCCACTGCCCGAGAGCTTGCTGGTTGCTCACTGCAGATCATCCTTCCTGAATACGGTTCCGTCGGGATAGTTCGCGGTGTCGTATTCGTCGGGAAGCACCATGGTGCCGATGCCTCCCATGGTGAACAGCTCCAGCAGCACGGAATGCGGGATCCGTCCGTCAATGACGTGGGCGGCGCTGACGCCCCCACGCACAGCGGTCACACAGGCTTCCATTTTCGGGATCATTCCGGAGTCGAGCGACGGCATGATTTCGTCGAGCTGCTCGAGCTCGATCTTGGACACGAGCGAGTCCTTGTTCGGCCAGTCGGTGTAGAGGCCCTCGACGTTGGTGAGTACAACGAGGCGCTCAGCATCGAGCGCGGCAGCGAGTGCGCCGGCAGCAGAATCGGCGTTGATGTTGTAGACGTTTCCGTCCGCTCCGGGGGCAATGCCGGAGACCACCGGAATGCGGCCAGCGTCGATAATGTCCATCACTGCAGACGGGTCAACATCGACAATCTCACCGACGAGACCGATGTCGGTCAGTTCCCCGTCGACCTCGACAAGACGCTTCTCCGCCGTGAACAGTCCGGCATCCTCGCCCGAGGTGCCCACCGCGTACGGCCCGTGCGAGTTGATGCGGCCCAGCAGGTCGCGGCCGACCTGGCCGAAGAGCACCATGCGCACCACATCGAGAATCTCTGGTGTAGTCACGCGGAACCCGCCGACGAACTCGCCGCCGTCGAGCTGCAGACGCCCCAGCGTGTCGGTGATCTGCGGCCCGCCACCGTGCACGACGACGGGCTTCGCACCCACGGTGCGCAGGAAGACCATGTCAGCGGCGAAGGCGGACTTCAGGTCCTCGTCGATCATGGCGTTGCCGCCGTACTTGACCACGACGATCTTGTCGCGGAAGTGCTGCAGCCACGGCAGAGCTTCGGCGAGCACGTGTGCCCGGTCCTGATTGGAGAGAGCCCGGGAGAGCTGTGAAGGTTCCATTTACGTCGAGTACTCCGAGTTGATTTCCACGTAGGCGTAGGACAGATCAGTGGTGCGCACCGTGGCCGTTCCGGGTCCGCCAGTCCCGAGATCAACGCGCACGTCAACGTCAATGCCGCTGAGGTCGACTTCGCGCGCACCAGGTGCACCAGTGCTGCCCTCGCAGACCGGCTGGCCGTTGAAGTAGACGCTGATGTTGTCCGGGTCCATTTCCGCATCCGCCATGCCCACCGCGGCGAGCACGCGGCCCCAGTTCGGATCGGAGCCGAACATGGCGCACTTGAACAGGTTGTCGCGTCCGATCGTGCGTGCGGCGTTGAGAGCCTGCTCATCGTCGGCAGTGCCCTCGACAGTGACGGCTACGCGCTTGGTCACACCCTCAGCGTCCGCCTGGAGTTGGTCAGCCAGAAAAGCGCAGATCTCACCGATAGCCCCGGCGAATTCGCTCTTGTCGGGCTGGACACCAGAAGCTCCCGACGCCATGAGGATGACAGTGTCATTGGTCGAGGTCGCTCCATCAATGTCGAGCGTATTGAAGGTGCTTTTCGACGCTTCCTTGAGCACCTGATCCAACTCCCCCGCAGACACATCAGCATCGGTAGTCAAGCACACCAGCATGGTCGCCAGCGACGGGGCCATCATGCCCACGCCCTTGGCCATGCCGCCGATGCTCCACCCGTCGCGCTCTACAAGCGCTTGCTTCTCCACTGTGTCAGTCGTCAGAATGGCCACAGCAGCCTCATGACCGTTGTCGCCGAGCTGGCCACCGAGTGTTTCGATGCCTGCGCGGACCTTGTCCATGGGCATGAGTTCACCGATCAGGCCCGTGGAGCACACCGCGACATCCTCGGGTGCTACGCCGATCGACTGGGCTGCCAGCGACTGCATCTCCACTGCGTCCACATCGCCTTGACGGCCATTGCAGGCGTTGGCATTACCGGAGTTGAACACCACGGCGGCCAGTGAGCCCGTCGTCATCGCGTCACGAGTGACCTTCACCGGTGATGCGACGACTTTGTTGCGGGTCGTCACTGCGGCGGCGTCAAAGCGCGGGCCATGGTTGACCACCAGCGCCAGGTCGGGTTTTCCGGACGGCTTGATTCCGGCCGTCGTTGCCGCGGCGCTAAAGCCTGCGGGTGCTGTCACACCCGTTTTCTCAGATGCGCTCATTGTCTCTCCTTCACCTGCTTAGGGCGCGACTGCCGCCCGGGGCAGTCCGTCCGTTTCGTTGAACCCCATCTCAGCCAGCGCGATGTTCATGCACTGCACGGCGGCACCGCCCGTGCCCTTGGTCAGGTTGTCAATCGCCGAGGTAGCCAGCAGCATTCCCGCATCCTGATCGACCTCCACCTGGACGTGGCACATGTTGGACCCGACCACGTTCTGTGTCTGGGGCTGTACGCCCTTCGGCAGGAGGTGGATGAATGGCTCGCCCGCGTAGTACTCCGCGTACACGCCCCGCGCCTCATCCTCGGTCATCCCTTCCGTCAAAGGAGCAGTGACCGTGGTGAGAATCCCGCGCGGCAGTGGTGCCAACACCGGCGTGAAGCTGACTTTCACGTCCTTCTCCGTGACCTCGCTCAGGTTCTGCACCATCTCGGGAGTGTGGCGGTGCTTGCCGGCGGTGTTGTAGGCCTTCAGCGATCCCATGGTTTCTGCCCCCAGCAGGTCAACATTCGCCTTCTTGCCGGCACCGGAAACACCGGTGATGGAGACGACGTTGAGCCGCGGCTCCACGAGTTCATGTGCAACGGCAGGCAAAGCGGCGAGGGTAGCGCCCGTCGGGAAGCAGCCCGGGACCGCAATGCGTTTGGCCGCGGCGATCTCCTCGCGGCGACCCGGGATCTCCGGAATGCCGTACGGCCATGAGCCTGCATGTTCGCCGCCGTAGTATTTTGTCCAATCGTCGGCATTGCGCAGGCGAAAGTCCGCAGCGCAGTCAAGCACGAGGGTCTCCTCCGGCAGAGCAGAGCCAATCTCTGCAGAGAATCCGTGCGGAAGGCCGAGAAAGACAACGTCATGGCCGGCCAATGTTTCCGGCGACGTCGGCTCAATGACGCGGTCCGCGAGCTGCGGCAGGCGCGGCATGAGCGTATCGACGCCCTGACCTGCATTGGAATTGCCCGTCAACGCCCCGATCTTCAACGTCCCGTCGGCATAGCGCGGGTGTCCGAGCAGCAGGCGGAGGATCTCCCCGCCCGCATACCCGGTGGCGCCGGCAACAGCCACGGTGACGGTGTCAGTACCGGTTGCAGTGCCCTGGTTGTCTGTCATAGCGGTCATGCTACGCATCTGACCAGACACTTGCAAACTATTCCACCATATTCATTTTATGCGCGCATCTGGGCTCCGAGACGTTGAGCAGCCGCTTCCGCAGCAGCCAGGCGAGCCTCATTAGCTTCCTCGTCCGTCAAAGTGCGGTCAGAGGCACGGAACACCAAACCGAATGCGAGCGACTTCTTACCGTCGCCGAGGGCGTCGGAGCGGTAGACGTCGAAAAGCTCAACGGTTTCCAGCAGCTCGCCTGCCGTCTCGACGAGCGTGCGACGCACAGTTTCAGCCGGGATGTCATCATCGACAACGAGCGCAATGTCCTGGTGCAGTGCTGGGAACGCCGAGAGAACCGGAGCCGGCAGGTTCTCGCTCATCGGTAGCGCGGTCAGATCGATCTCCATCGCACAGGTGCGCTCGGGCAGACCGAGGGCTTCGAGAATTTGCGGGTGGAGTTCACCCGCGTAGCCGACAACGCTGCCATCGACGGAAAGCTGCGCACAACGTCCGGGGTGCCACGGCAGGTGTTCGGCAGACCCGATGTCCAGTTCCACACCGCAGGACTTAGCGACGATCTGAGCCGACTCGATCGCATCCGCCCACGTATACGTACGACCCTTGCCCCAGGGGCCCTCAAGCTCCTTGTTGCCGATCGCCACGGTAGCGGCGTGCAGATGCTGCTCTGGCAGGGAACCGATGAGCTCCTCAAGCACCTCCGGAGTCGGACGCTCCAGCACGCTCGGCATCGGAGATTCGTCGGCGGTCTTGAACACGGTCTGCGCGACCGAGTACAGGGCCAGGTCCGTGCGGCCCCGAGCGACGTTGCGGCCGACGGCCTCGAGCATCGTCGGCAGCAGCGTCGTGGCCAGTACGGCGTAGTCGGCATCAAGCGGGTTCTGGACCTGCACGGTCTTGCGGCGCTTGTCGCCACTCTCGAGTCCCCAGGTGTCCAAAACCGTGTTGGGCATGAACGGCGTCGGAATGATCTCCACATAGCCGGAGTACGCTAGCGCGTGCGTGACGGCGCGGCGGCGGCGCTGCACCGGGGACAGGCCGCGACCACCGCGCGGGGTCGGCAGCTCGAGCGGAATATCGTCCAAGCCCTCGAGACGAACAATCTCCTCGATCAGCTCGACCGGCTCGTTGAGGTCAGTGCGCCACGTCGGTGGGGTGACGCGCAAAGTCTCGTCGTCGCCCGTTACAGCGCACCCCACTTCTTCGAGGCGGCGTACGACTGTCTCCTTGGAGTAGTCGACACCGATGAGCTCGGACGGGCGGCTCACTCGCATCTCGATCGGCGCGCGGTCTTTGACGTCGCCGACGAGGGTGCGCTTGTCGGAGATGGTGCCGCCAGCGATGTCTGCCAGCAGTGCGCAGGCAATGTCGAGGGAGATTTCGATGATGGCGGGGTCGACGCCGCGCTCGAAACGTCGAGAAGCTTCAGAGCTGAGCTTGTGGTGGCGTGCGCTGCGTGCGACGGTGAGCGCGTCCCACGATGCCGCCTCGAAGTAGACATTGGTGGTCTCGTCGGAGGTTTCCGAGGTCGTGCCGCCCATGATCGCCGCGAGCGACTGGATGCCGTTGTCGTCGGAGATGACCACATCGTTCGAAGTGAGGGTGCGTTTGGCGTGGTCGAGCGTCTCGAACTCTTCCCCGCCCTGAGCGTTGTGGACGCGCAGACCACCGGCGATCTTGTCAGCGTCGAAGGCGTGCATTGGCTGGCCGGTGAGCAGCATGACAAAGTTGGTCACGTCGGTCGCGGCGTTGACGGAACGGACACCACCGAGCATGAGCACGCGCTTGAGCCAGAACGGCGCCTGAGCTTTCGGGTCAATACCCTCGACCATGCGCAGGCCGAAGCGCTGCGCCTTCGCGGACTCCTCAAGAGTGATCGGGATGAGATCGCCGGCCGGGGCCGGAACATCGCTGACATCGATGCCCGCGATAGACGGATCTGCGGCAAGGTCCTTGTACTCGAGGTCGAATGCGGAAGCGACCTCGCGGCCGAGACCACGTGCAGACAGCGCATATCCGCGGTCCGGGGTGATATTGACGTCGAAGACCGTATCCGGGCCGCCGAGCACCTCACGGGCGTCCTGGCCCGGGGTGCCGGCACCTTCCTCAAGGACGATGATGCCGTCGCTCTTGGCGGTGAAGCCGAGCTCCGCCTCCGAGGCCATCATGCCGTTGGAGATGTGTCCGTAGGTCTCACGCGCGGCGATCTCGAAGCCGCCCGGCAGCACGGCACCTGGGAGCGAGACGACCACGAGGTCGCCCTCCTTGAAGTTGCGGGCGCCGCAGATGATGCCCTGCAGTTCGCCAGTGCCATTGGCCCGGCCAACGTCGACCTGGCAGTAACGGATGGGCTTCTTGAACTCCGTGAGTTCTTCGATCTCTTTCACGCGGCCGACCACGAGCGGGCCGGTGGTCTCCGGCAGCGGCTCGAAGCCTTCCGTCTCAAACCCCACGCGGACGAAGCCGGCGTCGAGCTCCTCAGCGCTCACGGTCCAGCCGGGGTTGCCGGCGTTGTTCAGCTGGGACGTCAACCAGTTCTGGGAAATCAGCATCTTTCTTTTCCTCCCCTTATCCCTTAAGCCTGCACACCGAACGGCTGGGTGAACCGCACATCGCCTTCAACCATGTCGCGCATATCGGTCAGTCCATTGCGGAACTGCAGCGTGCGCTCAATACCCATCCCGAACGCGAAACCGGAATACACCTCCGGGTCAACGCCGACCGCACGCAGCACGTTCGGGTTGACCATGCCGCAGCCGCCCCACTCGATCCAGCCGGCGCCGCCCTTCTTGTTCGGGAACCACACATCCACCTCCGCGGACGGCTCCGTGAACGGGAAGTAGTTGGTGCGGATGCGCGTCTTCGTCTCCGGCCCGAACAGGACTTTGGCCAGGTGGTCCAAGGTGCCACGCAGGTGCGCCATGGTCAGGCCCTTATCGACGGCGAGCCCCTCCACCTGGTGAAAGACCGGCGTGTGCGTCGCATCGAGCTCATCCGTACGGAACACACGGCCCGGGCATGCGATATAGATCGGCAGATCACGCTCGAGCATCGTGCGCACCTGTACCGGTGAAGTGTGGGTGCGCATGACCTGGCGTGAGCCCACGCTGCCGACATAGAACGTGTCCTGCAGCGTGCGCGCCGGGTGGTCCGGGATGAAGTTGAGCGCGTCGAAGTTGAAGTACTCAGCTTCAACCTCCGGCCCCTCGGCAACCTCCCAACCCATGCCGATGAAGATGTCTGCAATGTTCTCGCTGAGAGTCGTAATTGGGTGCATTGCACCGGCCTGTGCACGGGACGTCGGCAGGGTGACATCGACCTTCTCCTCGCGCAGCTGCTGCTCGCGGTACTCCGCCTCACGTTCAGAGTGCAGTTCGCTGTAGCGTTTCTCAGCCCGGCCGCGGGCCATGTTCACGAACCGTCCGGCATCTTTACGCTGGTCCTTGGGTAGCGTGCCCAGCGCCTTGCGTGACTGCATGATCGGCGACTGCTCACCAAGGTGCTCGCGCTTAGCGGCCTCGAGGGCGG
This sequence comes from Corynebacterium sp. CCUG 71335, assembly GCF_024454075.1. NCBI lineage: Bacteria > Bacillati > Actinomycetota > Actinomycetes > Mycobacteriales > Corynebacteriaceae > Corynebacterium > Corynebacterium sp. CCUG 71335. Next base: position 203,609 of record NZ_JAGPYY010000003.1, on the reverse strand, counting down.
TGAGATCCTCCGCAGCCTCAAAGGCGGCGATGGCTGCATCTGCAGCGGCATTCAAGCTCTCTTCGGTCAATTCGATTTCCGGTGTGGGAGTGCTCTGATCAGCCACGCTACCGTTCACCCGCGCCTTTCCAGACATACGTTTTCAAAACGGTCACCAGCATACCTGCGCACCTCGGTTTCCCCGCGGCAAGGCCCAGTTATTCGGCTACCGTGAGCTGGGCCCTATCAATGCTCACATCCCGCAAGGCACTAAGAAGCTTCTCGGCGTGGCTCGAGAGGCATTGCAAGTCCTCCTCGCCCATCTTGCCGCCAACCGCATTCGCCCACCTGTGTTGGCGCGGCCGGAGTTCAGCAAGGTTGGCTTTGCCTACTGGAGTGAGTGCGAGCAAAGGCGAACGTCTGTGCGCGGGATTGCTTTGCCACTGTGCTGCCCCCGTCTCGACGGCAACGTTAGCCAGTCTTTGCACGCTCTGCCGCGCGTTTCCTAATCGGCGGGCGATCTCCGCGACCGTCAATGGCTCATCGATGACCAAGCCCAGAACTTTCCACATCGCTGGCGACAGACTCGTACCATCCGTGATCGACATAGCTGCGCTCTCCAGTTCAGCGGCGACCTCAAAGAGGGGCAGAACGAGGTCTGTGAGAGCGTCCCCCTCAGGCGTTCTGCCAGGCACCTAGAGCCTCCATAAACTCTTGGAACGCCTCAGGGTCACCCAAGTAGAGCTTCTCCCATGAGTCGATGAGGACGTTTGAGAGCAAATCAATCTCACGCAGAACAGCGGCCGTGAACTGCACGGGATAGATGCCAGACGCTGTGATCACTCCCCTGTCGCTTACCGTGGGCGCGTCCGAGTAGTTGTCGGCCCCTAGATAACCGGTCCCGACCAGAAACTCCGCGGCGTTTGAGGTGTGTTTGCGATGATCGAGCACTCCAGCCCGCGCGAGTGCGAGAGTGCCGCCGCAGATGGCGGCAACCGGCACTCCTTGCCTTTCGCATTCTCGGACAATCTCTAAGAGTGGTTCATGACCCGAGCCATAGGTGTCCCCTCCTGGAATGACCAGGACACTCAACTGGTTGAGATCAAGCTCGTCGAGATCAACATCTGGCTTGAGGTTCAAACCGCCGAGAGTGTGAACGTCTTCCACCCTGTCTCCCACGAATTGGATCTCGCAGGTCCCCCGTTTCGCTTGCTGCGCCCGAGCAACCAGCGTCGTGAGGTAGGCAAACTCCCAGTCGGCCATGGTGTCTGTGGCGTAGCAAGCTAGCAGCTTGGTCATACATGACAGCATACTGTCATTCTTGCCCGGGCGCTAGCCCCGTTCCACCGTGCCTCGGCTAAAGGTTCAATCCCCCAGCATCTTGGCGGATTCCCACAGGCAGATGGACGCCGCCGTGGAAAGATTCAGCGACTCGGCCGAGCCCTTAATCGGGATGGAGACGCGATAGTCAGCGGCAGCCAGTACATCGTCGGGAAGCCCGTGCGCCTCGTTGCCGAACAGCCAGGCAGTCGGCTGATCAAGCGCATTGCCGGGGTCGTCGAGCGAGACTTCTCCGCCCATTGTGGTCGCCGCCAGTTTCAGACCCGCTGCTCGGAGTTGACCAATCGCACCGTTCACGTCGCGCTCACGCGCCACCGGCACGTGGAAGAGCGAGCCGGCAGAAGAACGGACTACCTTCGGGGACTCTGGGTCGACTGTGTCACCGGCGAAAATGACGGCGTCGGCACCGAGCGCGTCGACAAGCCTGATGATGGTTCCCGCATTGCCCGGATCATTCGTGCCCACGCACACCGCGACGAGTTTGGGGCGACCTGTGAGCACAGAGCCGAGCGTCCAGGTCACCGGCTTGCACACGGCGAAAATGCCGGTTGTGTGCACTGTGTCAGTGAGAGACTGGGCGGCCTTGTCCGTGATGGCGTGAGTGAACACGTCCATGTAGGCGGCGGTGGTCACTACGTCATAAAAGCGATCGGCAGCGGCTTCAGTGACGAAGAGGTCTGTTGCCGCGCCCGTGGCAACGGCGGCCTCCACCGAATTCTCTCCTTCTGCAAGGAACCGACCAGCCTTCTTCCGGCCGGCTGCCCGGTTCAGCTTGGCGGCGTTGACCACGCGCGGGGTGCGTTCGGTGAACGGTTCAGAAAAGTCGAGAGCCATTAGGCGACAGCCTCCGGAATCGGGTGCAATGTGACTTCGATGCTAAGCGCTTTCGCGTGCATCCGTGTCATCGTGGTACCCGCCACCGCGTATCACCGGTGCGTTTCGGCAACATGGAAAATCTCGTTCTCCCCCGGCATCCACGCCGTCTCATCCGGGCTCGCACGAAAAGCCATTGGGATGCCTGTGCAGTGCATCCAGTCCAGTGAGTCAGTCACCTGCACGTGAACGTGTGGTTGGGTGCTGTTCCCCGAATTTCCGCACTGGCCGATCACTTCGCCGGCACGGAGACTATCCCCGACTGTTACCGTCACGCTCCCCTGCTTCAGGTGCACAAGAGCAACGTAGTACCCGGTTGCTGCGCACCGCACCACCACGGCATTTCCGGTGATTGCCCGGATGCCGCCGGTGCGCAAGCGTTTCCGCTGGCCAAGCACGTACGGCAGCAGCCGGAACGGCGACCGGCGCGCTTCATGGTCTGCAATTCCGTCCCATGCCTCCACCACCTCCCCGCCAACGGGAGCGAGCACGTCGCGCCCGAATGACGGGAACGACTCCGGATCCTCCAATCCGAAAGGAGTGGACCAGCTCCACGGCGCGGTGCGACCACCTTCGGACAGACCGATGAAGTCAATTGAGTACGTAGTCCCCAGCATGTGCGAGCCGTGACTGGGCACCCGGCGGGCGGGGCTATTACGTGCGCGCCACCAACCGGTGAACGGGAAGTCGAGCTCGACAACTTCTGCCACACCCCCAAGAGTACCGAGTGAACGCCGCTACCTAGCGCGTAGCTACTTCATGGCAGCGCACCCACCCTGCTTAAGCAACTGGGCTGTTCTCGAGAATGGTGTCGATAGAGACCGGTTCGACATTCTTCTTCGCGTCGAGGTGGTGGAGAACCGACATTGCTTCCTCCCACTCAGCGACGACAACCGGAAACCCCTTCATTCGTGTCTCCAGCTGTCCGCCCTCGACCTTGCCTCCGACAACGATGACGAGGATCAAAGCTACGTCACCGCCGTTGATGAACCGTCCTGCTTCGGCGAGCGCGGTCACCGACCGGTGGCGCGACAGCTCCTCGAGACCGAGGGCATGATCCACCAAGGTGTGCTTCGATGTCTGAGTCAGTGTGCCGCGCCAGTACTTGACGTCTGCCACAACAACGCCTCCACGGGTGGAAATGATATGCCCAACGGGAAGGGTCCTCGTCGATCGGGCTTCGTCGACCAGTGCCCGGAGGAAACGGTCGTTCGGGTCCGGGTTCGTGGCCGAGGCTGCGGAATCGACGCGAGTAAACGCAATGGGGTTGACTGCGCGCACCTCAGTTTCCGCGACGCGAATGAGATTCGAACTCCGGCCGGGGTTCAACTCGATGTCGTGAGCGATCTGCACGTCAAAAGGCAGCATGTTCTCTAGTTCGAGCCCGCGCTGCTGCCGTTCAAACAACGCTCGCGCGTAAGGCAAGGCGTGCGGAACTTCGTTGATGCCGTTGAACGTGCCGCGCTGCGCTTGCTTCACAAGCGGATTGGTCAGCACGCCGCGCGCCTTCCTCGAGATCGAATGAGGAAAGTCGGGATCAGACACGATGCGTTTCATGACGAAGAACCACGCGATTCCCAGCGCTATCAAGATTGCGAACATGACCAGACCACCGACACCGGAATTCATCCGCTCAATGTTCAGGAAGAAAACGATGACCAGCACCGCCGGCAATCCGAACGTGAGAACCACGGCAACCGGGAGCAAGTACCCCAGGTGGAGACCAATCAACTGCATCGCGAAATCCTTCATCGCTCTCACCACGGGATTCGGCTTGCGCTTCGGTTTATCTTCGCTGGGCGGCTTTGCAGACGTACCCCACGACGTGTTCAGCGTACGGTCGAAGAAGAGCCACGCGCTTTCCGACGGCGCACCGCCCACTCTCACCGCCATACCGATACCCTCCTGACCTCGCTGTTGGGGTTCAACCTACACTCACAACAGCCTTCTCAGGTAGGTTCCGTAAGCCGAGCGCCCCGCGGCCAGGTTGCGAACCGTGGCGCACGGGGCGTCGACAAGCAGGGCGCGCTCGGCGCACCACCGGAGGTCAGTGATTAATCACCGGGTTTCGGGACCGCCGGGGGCTCGCCACTTTGCCCAGCGGCGGCAGCAGCGGGATCGACGATGCCGCTGCCGCAGCCTGCGCACGAGCCCTTGATCGGGCGCGCCGTGTCCCGTAGTCGAGTTGCAACCTCCTCCGGGCTCATGTCTGGGTTCTCTCCACGGATCAGTGCAGCGACACCGGAAACAAACGGCGTCGCCATGGACGTGCCTTGCAGCGAGCCGTAGTTCGGCTGCTCCGGCTGTTTGCTCCCGGAGTTATAGGTAGACAGGATCCCGCCGCCTTGGCGTGCGTCGCCGCCAGGAGCTGTGATGTCAACCGGCTCCCCATAGTTGGAGTAGCTTGCTTTCTCGTCCCGCTGGCCTGAAGCGGCCACCGTCACTACTCCACTACAGCTAGCTGGCGAAACATTGGCCGCGTTCTGGTTCTCATTGCCAGCGGCGACAACGACGACGGTGCCGCGGCTGCGTACCCTGTCGATGACTTCCTGGTAGTAGCGGGAGCACGTGCCCGGGCCACCCAGCGACATGTTGATAATGCTAGCGGGATTCGGGTTGTCTTCAGCTCCCCTCACTGTGCCACCAGAGGCCCAATCCATCGCATCGAAGATGTCGGAACTGTAGCCACCGCACGGTCCCATGACGCGCACCGGCTGTAGCGTTGCATTCGGCGCAACGCTGGCTACCCCTTCGCCATTGTCCGTCACTGCGGCGGACGTACCTGCAACGTGAGTGCCGTGCCAGGAAGATGGTGACGGCCTGCCGCCACCGCCACCGCAGATACCCGCTTCCCCCCAGTCGCCCTCATCACGGGGGTCAGGGTCCCAGCCATCCCCGTCGCGAGCCTGCTTGGAAGAAGAAATGAAGTCATAACCCCCGGCCACGTTCTCATCCAAATCAGGGTGCGAGGTGATGCCGGTGTCCAGAACAGCGATCGTCTGCCCGTCGCCCCGCTTCGGAGCATTCTCCCACGCGCTTTCGATGCTCGGGCCTACCGTTCCGTTCAACGCCCACTGTTGCCCCATGCGAGGATCATTGACAGCCATGGGAAACATCCGCACATCCTCTTCAATGTGCGCGACCTTCCCGCTGTTCTGGGTGTCCTTGATGAACTCCTGGACTTCTTCATCGCTCATGCGCTTGTCAGCCGCCACGACACTCGTGCCGTCTTCACGCTCACGAACTTCAGTGACCTCGGGAAGCGGGTCGTCCGTCGCTGAATTGAGAATGCTGGCGCGCTCCTCGGGAGCACTTGGCTCCTCTGTGAACTCGACGATGAAGCGCGTCGGAGCCTCATCGTCCTGCACCTGCGTGTCAATTCTCGGAGCATCGGTGATGCGCGCATCTTGCGCCCCTGCAACCGGTATTTGCGCTGCGGCTAACAGCACGAGGCTCACAGGCACTACCGCGACGGCCGCTGTTTTCTTGTGTCTCATTGACGTTCCTTTTCTGTCGGTACCTCGGTGAAGCGTCATGTCGCATCCACCCGCCCGTCGTTTCAGCGACGGAGCGGTGCCGAAGTGTAAAAGATCAATGTCACAGAATGTAAGCGGAAACGAAGTCTGGGCTGAGATTTACCTGAGCACAAACGCGGGATGGCCGAGGTCCGCGCCATGATCGACCGCGGAAAAATTGACAGGAATACCGGGTGCAAACACCACCAAACACCACCCCCGCTCACCCCACCCGCGGAACTTCGGTAAGCCCCAATGAGGGGCATACACGCCAAACGCCCCGCGGCCAGGTTCGGAACCGTGGCACACGGGGCGTCGATAAGCAATGCGCGGAAAACCGCACAACGCGACTTAGGCGGCAGCTGCCTTCGGGGCGTTGACGTCCTCCGGCAGAGCGTTCTTGGCCACCTCGCAGATGGCGGAGAACGCTGCAAAGTCGTTCACAGCAAGGTCGGCGAGGATCTTGCGGTCGACCTCGACCTCAGCCAGCTTCAGGCCGTGGATGAGGCGGTTGTAGGTGATGTCGTTCATGCGGGCTGCAGCGTTGATGCGCTGGATCCACAGCTTGCGGAACTCAGACTTGCGTGCGCGGCGATCGCGGTACGCGTAGGTCTGGGAGTGCAGCCACTGCTCCTTCGCCTTGCGGTACAGGCGGGAACGCTGGCCGCGGTAGCCCTTCGCGGACTTGAGGATGGCGCGACGCTTCTTCTTGGCGTTAACTGAGCGCTTGACACGTGCCACAGTGATACTTCCTTACTTCTCGTTACGGATTGTTTCTGGGAGGCAGGGCGCTCTTAAGCCTTGCCGAGGAGACGCTTGGTGCGCTTGACGTCACCCTTAGCAACGTCGGTGGTGCCGGAGAGCTTGCGGCGGCGCTTAGCCGACAGCTTCTCGTTCAGGTGACGCTTACCGGCCTGCTCGCGGCGGAGCTTGCCAGAACCGGTGACCTTGATGCGCTTAGCGGTGCCCTTGTGGGTCTTCTGCTTCATGTCTGTAAATCCTTTGGTGCTTCTACGATCTACTTCTTGCCCTTGCGAACCGGGCCCAGGACCATCGTCATATTGCGGCCGTCCTGCTTCGGACGGGACTCGACCTGGCCGACCTCCTGAATGTCCTCAGCGAGGCGCTCCAGCAGGCGGTAGCCAAGTTCCGGACGCGACTGCTCGCGGCCGCGGAACATGATGGTCACCTTGACCTTGTTGCCCTTCTCCAAGAAACGCTCAACGTTGGCTTTCTTGGTCTGGTAGTCGTGCTCATCAATCTTGGGCCGGAACTTCTGCTCCTTGACCACTGTCTGCTGCTGGTTCTTGCGGGACTCGCGGGCCTTCTGGGCCTGCTCGTACTTGTACTTGCCGTAGTCCATGATCTTGCACACGGGCGGCTTTGCATTCGGCGCAACCTCAACCAAGTCGAGGTCTGCCTCGTATGCAAGCTTGCGTGCGTCATCGGTACGGACAATGCCAACCTGCTCGCCGGACGGGCCGACGAGACGAACTTCAGGAACACGGATGCGTTCGTTGATCCGAGCTTCAGCGCTGATGAGAACTCCTAGAGTGTGAAGGGTTTCAATGGTTCGCTACCGAACCGCAAACGCAGCTCCCCCAAACAAAAACCCACGCTCTCTCAGAGATAGCGTGGGAGTTCATCCGTCCACGGCAGGCGCGCTTACGCGAACCTACCGTGATTTTGACCCTTAGCCTTCCATCTAGCTGGCGGCATCAGGTGGGAGTAACTCCACTTGCAACCCGCGCTTTGCATCTCCGATGAGAAATCGGTGAAACATCGCGCAAGGCGGTAGTGAATAGAACCCTAGCATCCAAGGTCACGTTCGGCCAAATCTCGGTAACGAGGTGATAGAAACACCTTCCCGGATGGAACCATTTGGAGCGGATTTCAGTCTAAAGGGTATGACAAGCAACGAGAAGCTTCTAAGCCAGCTAGAAGAACTGCGCCGTGTGACCACGCGCAGCCAACAGCTTATCGACGACATTGTCCACTCCCTTTCCTCACCAGCTCCCGCCCCAGAACCTGCCCCCGCAGCTGTGTCAGCTCCCGTCGCGCCACCACTGCCTCAGCAGCCGCAGCCTCCCCAACCCCAGGCGGGGCAACCGTCGCCGTATCCAGCGTCACCGCCGCCCATTGGCCCGACGATGCCTGTCGCCCCCTCAGCCCCACGAAAGCCGAGTCTGACTCCGGAGCAGAAGATAGTCCGGGTAGCAGCCATCATCGGTTCTCTCATTACCTTCGCAGGCGCCAGTTTCGGTATCGCCCTGGCCATTCAAACCGGTCTCCTCGGCCCCGTTGGCCGCGCGGTGGGCGCGCTCATCTTCGGGGTCGCGCTACTGGGCATCGGTATCCGGGTAGACACACGCCGCGGTCCATCGGCAGGTGTCACGGCGTTGTACATCACATCTCTACTGGTCATCTATGCCGACCTGTACTACGTCACCTGGGTGAAGCTCTGGCTCCCAGCCCTCGCCTTGAGCGCGTTCTTCATATTCCTGTGGATGATCTATCTCGTTCTAGCGACCGTACGGAACAATCTGGGCCTCGTGCTGTGCATGTGTCTGTCCATGTTCGTCTACCACTTCTGCCTGTACCCATTCGATGTGCTTCAAACGACTATCGCAATGGTCGCACCGCTCTCGGCACTCGTAGTCACGTGGAAACTCCGTGCCGGCGAAAAGAATCTCCACGCTTTGGTGCGCACCGCCACGGCGGCGCTACTTGCGTGGCAGACTCTGTGGGTCTCGAACATGCTTGAAGAAGGCCCAGTAAACGTCATTGTTGTTATCGCGGTAGCCGGTGCAGTCATGCTCGTTGTGTCGGAACTGTTCATCCCGGCCACACCGGCCGCCCAGTCCCAGAACCCGCCGATCCTGAACGCGGTCATCATGCCCACTCTTGTCATGTGGACATGTTTTGGAATCACAGACGCTTGGTCCGTCTGGCTGCCCGTTGTTGCAACATGCATCGTGTGCGTCCTCGTCACTCTCACTAGGCGCGCCTCCGACACCATGGTCAACGGTTGGCTCATTGTCACGCCGTTGACGTTCCTTGTCGCTTATGCAGTCGCATCCTTGGAGTGGTCCGTTCTCGGCTACACGATCTACGTAATCGTCTTCATGATGGCCTTCATCGGCGCAATCTTCCTCTTCCGTACCCGCCCTGTACATCTTCCCGGCGTGACGTTTGCGTGGGTGATCGTCCTCTTCATCAACGTCCGTGTGCTCCTTTTGATCACGACGGGCGGTTACACGGGGTTCGGACTCGATCCTTATTTCTTCTTTGAGGCGATCGCACTCTCAGCCGTCCTCATCGTCGTCGCGACTCAAAGGAAACTCTGGCGCACAATGCCCACCCAGGCCCAGAACGCTCTCGCGGGAGCAGGACTCATCTTGGCAATGGTCTCGTGGGTCAGCATCACCACTATCATCGGTGATTTCACTGCGCCGCGGCCTGAGCCGAGCGATCAGCCATTCTCCTCTCGTGATCGCAGTTCGCTGACAGGCGCTGACATTGGATTCCTGATCGGCCATATGTCCGTGTCGATCGCCGTGATGGCTCTCGCCTCCTGGCTGCTGTTGAAACGACCACGCCCCGAATCCGGTTCGAACCCGAAGTCCGCGCGCACAGCCGGCCTGGTTCTCGCCCTAGTCGCAACAGGAAAGCTCGTGTTCTTCGATATGGCCTCCCTGAGCGGCATTCCAAGGGTACTGGCGTTCACCGTCTCCGGCCTGCTCCTTATCGCGGTCGCGGTTCTGGGAGCGCAACGAAACAGTGGCTCGCAACCTCAGCCCGCGGCAACGGCGGCACCAGGAGCACCAGAGACACCGGGACCTTGTGGTGTACAGGCCCCCGCCGCAACACCGGCACATGGTGGCCCGGTACCTCACAAACCCCAACCCCCGCAGGACACTCCACCGCCAGCCCCCGAGATGTAGGAGCGCTACTTCTCCACCCGCGCTCCCGCCCGGAGTAGCCGTGCTTCGCGGGGGTCGGGCGGGTCGCCGATCCCCCGCACTGTCCCGGAGGCCTCCGTTTCGGCTACGTACATGGTCCAGCCGAAAGTCGCGGGGTCTTCAAACGGCCCTTCCGGCACCTCTCCATACAGACGGACGAGGTCAATGTGTTCACGCGTGCCTGACGGATCCGGTGGAATCACGAATACACCGAAGGTCGTGCCTAGCTCGTCCTCAGCGAGCGACTCCCGCGCGTAGTCGATGACCTGGAGCACGTCGGTCGCTCCGCGGACAATTTCAGTCCGCTGGATGAAGTAGTCCTTCTCACCGTCTCCGCTGTACTCCCAAAAACACACGACGTACAGCGGATCGGAGTGCTCGAGGCCGTCAGGCAGGACTACTTTCTCCCCGTCAGCGAGGAGCACAACGAGGTCGTCGCTCGTCGACTCGGACATGGTCGACTCCTTGCTACGTCGTCAGCACATCCGCGAGGAACTCGCCCGTGAAGGACCCCTTCACCTTGGACACCTTCTCCGGCGTGCCTTGCGCAACAACGGTTCCGCCGCCGGAGCCGCCCTCCGGACCCATGTCGATGATCCAGTCAGCGCATTTGATCACGTCAAGGTTGTGCTCAATCACCAAGACGGTGTTGCCCTTGTCCACCAGGCCGTTGAGCACGAGCATGAGCTTGCGGATGTCCTCGAAGTGCAGGCCCGTTGTGGGCTCATCCAGGATGTAGATCGTCCGGCCGTTGGAGCGCTTCTGCAGCTCCGCGGCGAGTTTCACACGCTGGGCCTCGCCACCGGAAAGAGTCGTAGCGGACTGACCCAGTCGAACGTAGCCAAGGCCGACATCGCACAGCGTCTGCAAGTAGCGGTGGATCGATGTGATGGGCTCGAAGAAATCGGTCGCCTCACTGATCGGCATGTCCAGAACTTCGGCGATGTTCTTGCCCTTGTAGCGGACCTCGAGCGTTTCGCGGTTGTAGCGCGCGCCGCCGCACACTTCGCAGGGGACGTAGACGTCCGGCAGGAAGTTCATCTCAATCTTGATCGTGCCGTCACCGCGGCAAGCCTCGCAGCGCCCACCCTTGACATTGAAGGAGAAACGCCCCGCCTTGTAACCGCGCACCTTCGCTTCTTGTGTCTCCGCGAACAGGTTGCGGATTTTATCGAAGACACCGGTGTACGTCGCCGGGTTCGAGCGCGGCGTGCGGCCGATCGGCGACTGGTCCACCTGCACGAGCTTGTCCAGGTGCTCGAGGCCATCGACCTTCTTCACACGGCCGGGCACCTGGCGCGCACCGTTGAGGCGGTTCTGCAGGGTCTTCGCCAAGATCTGGTTGACCAGCGTGGACTTGCCGGAGCCGGACACACCCGTCACCGCGACGAGCATGCCCAGCGGAATGTCGACAGACACGTTGTCCAAGTTGTTCTCGCGGGCACCGACGACGCGCAGCTTCCGCTCCTTGTCCAGCGGGCGGCGTGCATCCGGAACCGTGATCTCCTTGCGGCCGGAGATATAGGCACCGGTCAGGGACTCCTCGACCTTCTCAATGCCCTTCGGCTCGCCCTGGTACACAACTTTGCCGCCGTATTCACCGGCGAGGGGGCCGACGTCGATAAGCCAGTCGGCGGCCCGAATGGTGTCTTCGTCGTGCTCGACCACAACCAGGGTGTTACCCAAGTCGCGCAATTTCTGCAGCGTCGCGATGAGGCGCTGGTTGTCGCGCTGGTGCAGGCCAATCGACGGCTCGTCGAGCACGTAAAGCACACCAGCCAGACCCGAACCGATCTGAGTAGCCAGACGGATGCGCTGTGCCTCACCGCCGGACAGCGTTCCCGCAGAGCGCGACAGCGTCAGGTAGTTCAACCCGACATCGAGCAGGAAGTGCAGGCGCGCCTGGATCTCGCGGAGCACGGCCCCAGCGATCATTTCCTCGCGGTAACCGAGCACGAGGTTGTCCAGGTACTCGGACGCGTCTTCGACGGACAGCTCAGTCAGCCCCGCAATGGACTTCTCCCCGTGCGTCTTCGAATCGAGACGAACCGCCAAGATCTCGGGCTTGAGGCGCGCACCGTTGCACGTCGGGCAGGCGACATCGCGGGTGTAGGCGAGGTACTTCTCCTTCGCGTGCTCCGACTCGGACTGCTCGATCTTCCTGTTCAAGTAGCCCTTCACGCCTTCGAACGCGGCGGTGAAGTTGCGTTGGCGGCCGTAGCGGTTCTTGTAGCGGACGGACACCTTCGTGGAGGTGCCGTCGATCAGCGCCGTGCGGTGCTTTTTGCTTAACGACGACAACGGCTCGTGCGGATCAAACCCCTCCGCTTTGCCGAGCGCGACGATGAGCTTGGTGAAGTAGCCCTTGTTCGGCGAGGAGTTCCACGGCTGGAACGCGTCGACGGCCGGTGCGTCTGGGTCCGGAATCACCAGGTCCGGATCGATCTCGCTGCGGGTGCCCAGGCCGTCGCACGCGGGGCATGCGCCGAAGGGAGAGTTGAAGGAGAACGCGCGCGGCTCGTACTCCTCCACGTTGAGCGTGTGCCCGTTCGGGCAGGCCATCTTTTCAGAGAAGATTTCTACGCGGTTGGGGTCGTCCGCGTCGCGGTCGACGAAATCGAACCCGACGAGACCGTCGGCAAGCTTCAATGCTGTCTCGACGGAGTCCGTGAGCCGCTGCTTCTGGCTTTCTTTCACGGTGAGACGGTCGACGACGACGTCGATGTTGTGCTTGACCTGCTTTTCCAGCTTCGGCGGTTCGGAGAGCTGGTAGGTCTCACCGTCGACGTTGATGCGGGCATACCCCTGGGCGGACAGGTCAGAGAACAGGTCGACAAACTCGCCCTTGCGCTTGCGCACGATGGGCGCGAGCACCTGGAACTTCGTGCGCTCCGGGTTCTCCATGACGCGGTCCACAATCTGCTGCGGAGTTTGCCGGTCGATGACGGCGTCGCACACCGGACAGTGCGGGGTGCCGGCGCGCGAGTACAGCAGACGGAGATAGTCGTAGATCTCCGTGATCGTGCCCACCGTTGAGCGGGGGTTGCGGTTGGTCGACTTCTGGTCAATGGACACAGCCGGCGACAGACCGTCGATATAGTCGACGTCCGGCTTGTCCATTTGGCCGAGGAACATGCGCGCGTAGGAGCTGAGCGATTCGACGTAGCGGCGCTGCCCTTCCGCGAAGATCGTGTCGAACGCCAGCGAGGACTTGCCCGAGCCCGACAAGCCCGTGAACACGACCATCTTGTCGCGTGGCAGCTCCACGTCGATGCCTTTGAGGTTGTGTTCGCGCGCTCCGCGCACAGTGAGTTTGTCGGCCACTTGTCCTCCGTTTCGGGCGTTGCGGGTCCTCGAACGAATTTACCAACACATCTACGTCCCTGTTCATTCCCCTACAGTGGGGCGGCATGGACCTCACCTTGCATCACGTGTCCGTTTCTGAGATGGACAACAACTGCTATCTGCTGTGCTCGCGGGGGCAGGGCTTGCTTATCGACGCCGCCTGCGAGCCCGACCCCCTGCTCGCCATGGCCGAATCTGCCGGAGTGGAGATCACCGATGTGCTGACAACGCACCGGCACTGGGACCACGTCGGTGCGCTCGAAGACATCCTTGAACGCACCGGTGCGACCCATTGGGGTTCCTTCCTCGATGCCCCTGCCCTGCCGGTTGCTCCCGACAAGGAACTGCACAACGAAGACACCCTCGAGTTCGCCGGGCACTCCTTCCCCGTCTACATTCTGCGCGGCCACACTCCGGGCGGTGCCGCTATCGCGGCTGAGATCGACGGCACCACCAATCTTTTCGTCGGAGACTCCCTCTTCCCTGACGGGTTGGGCAAGACCAACGGTGAAGGCGACTTCATCCGTCTCTTCAACGACGTGAAAGAGCGAATCTTCGATCGCTTCCCCGATGACGCGATTGTCCGCCCGGGCCACGGCGACCCGACAACTCTCGGTGAGGAACGGCCGAAGCTAGACGAGTGGTGGGAGCGCCGCTGGTAGGTCTCTGCCGGAGAATTTCCGGCACGCTTGCCGTGGAATCGGTCTACAGTGGGTAGAGAAAGACCCCTATAAGAAAAGGAATAGTGAGTATGATCCGCAAACTTGCTCGCCCCATGCTTGCGTCTGTGTACATCGCAGACGGCGTGGGAACGGTGACGAGCTCCTCTGAGCACGCTAAGGGCGCAGAGAAGGTCGTCAACACCATTAAGTCTGTGCTGCCGGCACAGTACGCAAGCTACATTCCCTCCGACCCGGAGACTGTGGCAAAGATCAACGGTGGTGTGAAGATCGGCGCGGGTGCCACCTTCGCTCTGGGCAAGATGCCGCGTCTTTCTGCTGGCCTGCTCGCAGGGTCCACCGTGTGCACCCTGATGGCCCGCAACGCGTTCTGGGAGGCCAAGAACGACGAGGAGAAGGCCAAGATGCGCACCGGCGCTCTGACCAACGTTGCTCTGCTTGGCGGTGTTCTGCTGGCTACTGCTGACACCGAAGGCAAGCCGGGTCTGGCATGGCGCGCACAGGACGCCGCGAAGCGTGCGAACAAGAACATCCAGTCCGCTCTGCCGACTCAGTCTGAGACCGAGAAGGCCATGAGCAAGGCCAGCGAGTGGTTCCAGAATACCGCGGAGACTGTCTCCGAGGGTGCACAGCAGGCAGCTTCCGAGGTCGCTGACTACGTCGACGACAACAAGGATGACTGGAAGAAGACCGCGTCCAAGTTCGCCGACAAGGCGCAGGATGCTGCGTCTGACGCTGCCGACTGGGCTGAGGGCACCTACAAGGACCTCAAGCCGAACAAGCTCGAGCAGGCCCGCATGAAGCGCCAGGTCAAGGGCTTCATTGGTGACGCTCAGGACAAGGTCCAGGATCTGACCCCGTCCGAGCTGGACAAGTTCAAGGCCAAGCGCAAGGTCAATTCTGTTGTGAGCGACCTGCAGGGTTCTCTCGATGACCTCGGCCCGTCCGAGTGGGAGAAGTTCAAGGGCAAGCGCAAGGTCAACAAGGCTGCTGACAAGGCGCAGGGCCGTGCGCAGGATGCCATCACGAACCTGCAGCACGCTTTCGATGAGCTGGACGCCTCCCCGAGCTGGTGGCAGAAGCGTAAGTGGAAGAAGAGGGCGAACAAGGCCGAAAAGCAGGCTAAGAAGGCTGTGAAGAAGGCGCAGAAGAAGCTCGGTTAATTCACCGGGTCGCACCTACTAGCCCCGCGGCAGGGAATACTCCCTGTCTCGGGGCTGTTTGCTTACTGGCACACTCCTTCGGTGGGAAGAGAAAGGTTAGGCGCTCGGTGACAGATTCCAGGATCGCCCAGGAACAGGACTACGCGGATGCTTTGTTCGGCAGGCTCGACGCGGAGGTTCAGGCTGCCCAGCGACGGCTTGAGGCTGTGGCGTTGGACGTGGACCCAGACAACCCGGATGCGGATGCTTTGGTTCGCCGTGAGACGGAGTATCACGGCCTGAACGCGAAACTGGATGATCTCAACGTCGCTGAAACCGGCTTGGTTTTTGGGCGGATCGACGTAGCGGATGACTCCCCGGAGAATCCCGCCGACGGCCGGGAGGACGTGGACCGCCGCTACATCGGCCGTATGGCCATCGACGACCGCGCCGATGATTACCGCACTCTTTTGCTGGACTGGCGCGCCCCGATGGCGCGGCCCTACTACTTGGCCACAACTGCCCACCCCGAAGGCGTGGAGACGCGCCGCAACATCCGTATGCGCGGCCGTTCCGTGACGGCGGTGGATGACGAAGTGCTTTCCGGATGGGATGACGCTGACGCCATTGGGGAAACGTCGGGCACGACAAGTGACGTCAGCAGCGAAGCCGCTCTGCGCCGTGCCATGAACGCACCGCGCACCGGGCACATGCAGTCGATCGTGGAAACTATCCAGCGCGAGCAGGATCAGATCATCCGGGATTCGACCCGTGGAGTCCTGGTTGTCTCTGGTGGACCGGGAACGGGCAAGACCGCGGTCGCCCTGCACCGCGTTGCCTACCTGCTGTACACGTGGCGGGACCAGCTCGCGCGCACTGGTGTCCTCATTGTCGGGCCGAATCGCACCTTCCTCGATTACATCTCCCGGGTTCTACCGGAACTGGGTGAAACCGGTGTCGTCTTGAACACCGTGGATCAGCTCGTGCCAGGATTTGAGCCCGCCGCTACTGACAGTCTTGTCGCCCGCGAGGTCAAGGGGTCCCAGGACATGGTCACTATTCTCAAGCGGGCGGTGTGGAACTATCAGACAGTTCCCGAGCAAGACGAGCTGCTGCGCGTCGACGGCATTGATCTGGCCGCCACTGCGTCCATGATCACCGCTGCCCGCACACGGGCCCGTCGCTCGCGCAAACCCCACAACGAAGCGCGCCCGTTCTTCGCCGAAGCGTTGACGCAACTGCTTGCGGAGGCCCTGGCCAAGCGCATCGGTGAAGACCCCCTCGGCGGGTCTAACCTACTGTCCCAGGCGGATGTCGACCAGCTTCATGATGATCTCGCGGATGACCCGCAGGTGGCTCAGCTCGTCGATAAGCACTTCCCTGAGCTCGATCCGGTGGAGGTGCTCGCCGAGTTCCTCAGCGACCGGGAGGCTATTGCCGCCGCTGCCTTCGATTATGACGAGCTGACCCAAGACGCGCTCTACCGCGCTGACGGCACCGCATTCACGGCATCTGACACGGCGCTTATCGACGAGCTGTACACCCTCGTCGGCATCCCCACACCCAGCGATGAAGCTGAAAAGGCCGAACGGCAGTGGCGGGAGCTCGTCGCAGACGCTGAAGACGCACTCGACATCCTCGCATCCTCAGCAAACACCGATACCGACGACGAGTTTGAAGCCGAAGTCTTGTCCGCGCACGACATTATCGATGCTGAAACGCTCGCCGGCCGCCAACGTGAGACGGACATCCGGTCCACCGCCCAGCGAGCACAAGCGGATATGACCTGGGCGTACGGCCACGTCATTGTCGACGAAGCCCAGGAGCTGTCCGCAATGGAGTGGCGGATGGTGTTCCGCCGCTGCCCCTCGCGGTGGATGACCTTGGTGGGTGACACTGCGCAGACCTCCTCACCGGCGGGCGTGGACACGTGGGACAGCGCGCTCGAGCCGTTCGTCGGCCAGCGCTACCGCTCCCATGAACTCACGGTGAATTACCGCACCCCTGGCGACATCATGCGCGTCGCCGACACAATCCTCCGTGTCATTGATCCAGAGGCGACGCCTGCGGTTACTGTGCGCGAGTCGGGCGACGTGAGCGAGCACGACTCGGTCCGGTGGTTGCCCGAAGGCACAAACGCCGAGAACGTCAGGGATGAAGTCGCCGCGCACGGTGGGATTGTCGCGGTACTCACCGCAGACAATGTAGACGAGGTGAAGGGGTTGGAGTTCGACCACGTCATCGTCGATAAGCCAGCGGCGATCGTGGATGCCTCACCGCAAGGCTGGCAAGACCTCTACGTCGCAGTCACGCGAGCGACGCAAACTCTGACCGTAATTGGGGAACTCCCCGTTTCCTGATCTCCGGCGCTTAAGAAACAGTGTGGACGATCATGACGTCGCAGTCAGACTGGCGCGCGACGTCAGCCGGCACGGAACCGAGCAGGCGGCCGGTCAGAGAGTTGATGCCGCGGTTACCCACGACGAGCAGCTCTGCAGAGTAATCGTTGACGATGCTCATCAACGCCTCGACCGGGGTACCCGGGCGAACCGTGGTCTGCACGTCCTTCACACCGGTAGCTGACGCGTGCTCAGCGGCCTTGGCAAGATTCTCGCGTGCGGTCTCATCGCCCAGAATCGTGTTCGAGTCCTGACGCAGCGCAGTGGAAACATCTGCTTCTGACTCGTAGTAGGCGCAACCGATGACCAGCGTGGCATCGAACGCAGCCGCGAGTTCCGCGGCACGCTCAACAGCCAGCATCGAGGACTTCGACCCGTCTGTGCCAACAACAACGGTGTTGTAGTTCTTGCTCATGGTGGCCACTATATACCGGCTTCTTTGACCCCGCGTAGCTCCTTGCGCAAGTCCGCAATCTCATCGCGCAGGCGGCCAGCGAGCTCGAATTTCAGCTCCCGAGCAGCTGCGGTCATCTGCGTTGTCAGGTCCGCGATGAGCTTCTCAATCTCGTCCGAAGCCATCGACGATGTGTCACGGCCTTCGATCATCGCCTCTTCCCCGCTGCTGCCGCGCTTCGCACCGTCGCCATACGTATCGTCCTCGGCGCGCTCGTAAACCTCGTCGAGGATGTCGGCAATCTTCTTGCGCAGCGGTTGCGGATCGATGCCGTGCTCTTTGTTGTACGCGATCTGCTTGGTGCGGCGTCGCTCCGTCTCGTCGATGGCTTCCTGCATTGACTCAGTGATGTCATCGGCGTACATGATGACCTCGCCGGAGACGTTGCGGGCTGCGCGGCCAATGGTCTGAATGAGCGACTTCGTCGAACGCAGGAAGCCTTCCTTGTCGGCGTCGAGAATTGCCACGAGGGAGACCTCCGGCAGGTCGAGGCCCTCGCGGAGCAGGTTGATACCCACGAGAACGTCGAACTCACCAAGGCGCAGCTGGCGCAGCAACTCCACACGCTGCAGGGTGTCAATGTCCGAGTGCAGATAGCGGACCTGGATGCCGTTATCCAGGAAGTAATCAGTGAGATCCTCAGCCATGCGCTTGGTCAAGGTAGTCACCAGGACGCGCTCATCCTTCTCAGTGCGCTCGCGGATCTCGTGGATCAGGTCGTCGATCTGGCCCTTGGTGGGCTTGACCGTTACCTTCGGGTCGACCAGGCCCGTCGGGCGAATCACCTGCTCAACGAACTCGCCGCCGGCCGCCTCCAGCTCGTAGTCGCCCGGGGTCGCAGACATGTACACGGTCTGGCCGACACGGTCCTCGAACTCGTCGAACGTCAGCGGACGGTTGTCCACCGCGGACGGCAGACGGAAGCCGAACTCGACGAGGTTGCGCTTACGCGACATGTCGCCCTCGTACATGCCGCCGATCTGGGGCACGGTGACGTGAGACTCGTCGATGATGGTGAGGAAGTCTTCCGGGAAGTAGTCGATGAGGGTGGCAGGAGCGGATCCAGGGCCACGGCCATCAATATGCCGCGAGTAGTTCTCAATGCCAGTGCAGAACCCGACCTGCTGAATCATCTCGAGATCGTATTCGGTACGCATGCGCAGACGCTGCGCTTCGAGCAGTTTCCCGCGGTTTTCTAGCTCTTCGAGGCGGTCGGCGAGTTCCAGCTTGATCGCCTCAATCGCTTTCTCCATCCGGTCCTCGGTGGCAACGTAGTGCGTTGCCGGGAAGATGCGCAGCTCCTCGCGCTGCTGCAGAACGTCACCGGTGAGCGGGTGAATGTAGTAGAGCGAATCGACTTCGTCACCGAAGAACTCCACGCGCACGGCAACTTCCTCGTAGGCAGGGATGATGTCCACCGTGTCGCCTTTCACGCGGAATGTCCCGCGCTTGAAGTCAACGTCATTGCGCTCGTACTGGACGTCCACAAGCAAACGCAAGAACCGGTCGCGCTCCACTTCTTCCCCGACCCGAAGAAGCAAAGAACGGTCCAAGTAGGACTGCGGCGTACCCAGGCCATAGATGCAGGACACCGAAGACACCACCACCACATCGCGGCGGGACAACAGGGCCGATGTCGCAGAGTGGCGGAGGCGTTCGACATCGTCGTTGATCGACGAATCCTTCTCAATGTAGGTGTCCGTCTGCGCGATGTACGCCTCCGGTTGGTAGTAGTCGTAGTACGACACGAAGTACTCGACGGCGTTGTTCGGGAGCAGTGCGCGCAGCTCCGTGGCCAGCTGGGCGGCGAGCGTCTTGTTCGGCGCCATCACGAGCGTGGGCCGCTGCTGTTGCTCGATGAGCCAGGCCGCCGTCGCCGATTTACCGGTACCGGTGGCACCCATGAGCACCACGTCCGGCTCCCCCGCCCGCAGCCTACGGTCCAGCTCTGCGATCGCGGTCGGTTGGTCGCCGGACGGCTCGAATTCAGATTCGACCTCGAAGAGCTTCTCGGAGCGCTCCACTTCTCCCACGGGGCGGAATTCGGAGTGCGATAAAACGGGGTGCTCAGCAGCAAAAGCCATGCACACCAGTCTAGGTCAGTTCCGCGATTCGCTAATCGACGCCCCGCGCCAGTTGCGATTCCCTTCGCGCCTAAGTCAAATTGTTGCGATTGCCTCTCAGCTGCACATAAGGTTATGCCCGTGGCCCAGACACATCCGAACACTGCAGCTCGCGCCGCGATCACCGCGGCGGGTTTGAGGCACGCGGATGTGGCCACCCATTTGGGGATCGACGCCAGCAAACTGTCCAAGTCGCTCTCAGGCGTACGGCGCTTCAGCGCCACCGAGCTGCAGCGTTTGGCGGAGATCACCGGCGTCACCGTGGACAGTCTGAGGCCGCTGTCCACAACGGCCACCGGCCACGCACCGGCCGCCCGCCCGCGCGAAGCAGATTGGGCCGCCCGGCGCCGCGCAATCGCCGCGGCCGCATGGCCGCTGTTCACGTCGAACGGCTACGAGGCGGTCAAGGTGGCCGACATCGCCCGGGAAGCAGGAATGTCCAGCTCAGCTGTCCACTACTACTTCCACTCGAAAAACGACATCTTCCTCGCCACTCTCGACTTGTGTTCGGAGCAGGCGGCGGGAAGACGGGAGGCGGTGACGTCGATAAGCGATCCTGCACGACGTTTGGTGCGCTTTGCGCACGTGCAGCTCGACGGTTCCGCGGAAGCCACCCGGGAGTGGACGACGTGGGCTCAATTCTGGGCGTCGTCGCCGATGTTCGCGGACGCGAAGGAGGCGACTGCCGTGGCGTACAGCCGCTGGGACCAGCAGCTGCGCGCCATCGTGCTCGAAGGGATGGCCTCCGGCCAATTCACCGCCTCCGCACCCGAGGACATGATGAACGCTGTCACGGCGACGATCGACGGTCTCGGTGTGCAAATGCTCATCGGCGCACTGTCGGCAACGGACGCGGCGGACGCTGTGACGGCATATCTGAATACGTGGATGACAGCGGACGCTGTCTTCGTGAAGGAGAACACATAAACATGGTTGAACTTTCGCGCCGGCAGTTGCTGGGCACCGCGGCAGTCGCTGGTTCGGCGACTGCCCTCGCGGCATGCTCGCCGACGATGCCGGCTGAAAATATCGATACGTCGGGCCCGCCGCGCAAGGGTGGCACCCTGCGCGTCGGACTCGTGGGCGGCTCCACCGCCGACACCGTGGACGCGCACATTCCCGCCAGTGCCAGCGACGCCGCCCGCGTGGTCAATCTGTACGAGCCCCTCGTACGCCGCGGCTACGAATACGAGCTGGAAAACCGTCTCGCCGAGAGCCTCGAGCCGAATGAAGACGCGACCGAGTGGACCATCCGTCTGCGTGAAGGCGTGAAATTCTCCGACGGCCGCCCGGTGCGCCCGGAGGACGTGATTGCCACCTACGAGCGCGTCGCCGATCCGGACGACCCGAAGAACAGCGCAGGGTCCATCGCCCACATCGAAGCCATGAACGTCGTCGACGACCGCACGCTGACCATCTCGTTGTCGCGACCCGACGCGACCTTGACCGATGCGCTCGCCGAGTACCAGATGGGCATCGTCCCTGAAGACTACGACCCGGAGAATCCGATCGGTGCCGGCCCTTTCAAGCTGGTCAGCTTCTCCGCCGGCCGTGAGACTGTCATGGAGCGCAACGAGCATTACTTCCTCGGCCCCGCCAACCTGGACCGCGTCGAGGTCGTCGACTTCTACCAGGAGGACGCGATGCTCAACGCGCTTTTGTCCTCCCAGGTCGACGGCATCGGGGCGCTCAACCACGCACTGGTCCGCGTCATCGAGTCTGACCCGCGCATGCACGTCGTCAGTTCTGAAACCGGCATGTGGCTCCCCTTCACCATGCGCGTCGACCACGAGCCCTTCGATGACGAGCGCGTCCGCCAAGCCATGCGCCTGGCCTGCGCGCGCCCCGGCATGGTCGACCAAGTCTTCTCCGGCGAGGGCCAGGTCGGCAACGACATGTTCGCCCTCTACGACCCGGCGTACCCGCACGAATTCCCCCAGCGCGAGCAAAACATCGAAGAAGCAAAGAAGTTGCTTGCCGACGCCGGCTACCCCGACGGCATCGACGTCACCCTTGCCACCTCCGAAATCGCCTCAGGCGCTGTCCGCGCCGCGCAGGTGTTCACGGAGCAGGTCCGCGACGCCGGAATCCGCGTGAAGATCGACCAAGTCGACTCCACCACCTTCTGGGCCGACGGAAACTACCTGTCCTATCCCTTCTCCCAGACCTTCTACTACACGCGAAACTTCCTCGAGCAAGTCAACCGTTGCGCCACCGAGGAGGCACCGTTCAACGAGACGCACTGGGTCGACGACGAATTCACCGCCCGCGTCGAAGCCGCACGCGGCATTGTCGACGACCGCGAGCGCAGCAAGAAGATCAAAGAGCTCCAGCGCGAATTCTACGACCGCGGCGGATACATCATCTGGGGCTTCCCCAACCAGGTGGACGCGTACCACAACTACGTGGTCGGAGCGCGCCCCCACCCAAGTGGCGTTGCACTGTCCCAGGCGTTGTTCTACGACATGTGGATTGCGGAGGCCTAGACAATGGGCAAACTCATCGCTCGCCGACTCGGCTTGAGCATCTTCATTCTTTTGGCAGTGTCCGTCATCATTTTCTGCGCCACGCTGCTCCTGCCGGGCGACCCCGCCCGCGCCATCCTGGGCCAGCAGGCTACCCCGGAGCGCATCGCCGCGCTCCAAGCCGAAATGAACCTGGACAAAAACCCCGTCGAACGCTACTTCCTGTGGCTCGGCGGCGTGTTGACGGGCGACTTCGGCACCTCCACCACCACCGGCGGCCCGGTGTCCGAGCTGCTCGGTGAACCGCTGGTCAACTCTTTGGTCTTGATGGTTTTGGCGGCGTTGATCGCGATTCCGCTGGGCATTCTCGTCGGCATCTATGCGGCGTGGTGGCGTGGCTTCCGCCGCGACCAGGCCATCACTTGGGTCACCCTGATCCTCGCCGCGATGCCGGAATTCGTCATCGGTATTTTGCTGGTCACGGTTTTCGCAACCTCGGTCTTTCAGGTGCTGCCCGCGGTGACGATGTCGCAGCCGGGCGCCTCTGTCTGGTCGTACCCGTCGCAGCTCGTGCTGCCGACGTTGACCCTCGCGCTGGTCGTCAGCCCGTACATCGCTCGCATGACCCGCGCCACGATGATCGAGACCCTCGACTCGGGCTATGTCGAAATGGCCCGTCTCAAAGGCGTGCCTGAGCGCCGCGTCATCTTCCGCCACGCGCTCCCCCACGCTATCGGCCCCATCGCCCAGGTCGTCGCGATCCAGCTGGCATGGCTCGCCGGCGGCATTGTCGTGGTCGAGTACCTGTTCCGCTACCCGGGCCTCGGCGTCGCCATGATCGACGCCGTCAACTACCGAGACGTCCAGGTCGTGCAGGCGGTCACCCTCCTGATCGCCGCCGTCTACGTCGTTGTCAACCTGCTTGCCGATGTCATCGGCATCATGGCCAACCCCAAGCTAAGGAGCAACTAATGACCCAGCCGCACAATACTGGCGCCCCCTCCGATGTCAGGACCGGCGACGAGCTGAAAGCCTCCCTGTCCAAACCCGACCCGCTGCTCAAGCGCATCTGGGCGCAGCCGGAGGGCAAGGTCGGCATGATCCTCACCGGTCTAGTGCTCCTGATCGCGTTGATCGGTTATTTCTTCACCGAGCAGCTCACCGGTTACTCCACCACCGAGTTCCTCGGCCTCCCGTTCACCTCCGACGGCATCTTCGGCACCGACAACCTCGGCCGCTCCGTCGCCTCCCGCTTCATCGGCGGCGGACTGATCCTGCTCATCACGGCGTTTTTGGCGACGGTGCTGGGCATGGTCGTCGGCACGGTGCTCGGCATGATCGCCGGCTACACCGGCGGTGCAACCGACGCTGTGATCATGCGCATCAACGATGTCCTCCTGGCCTTCCCGCAGCTGATCTTCGCGATGCTCGCCATCGTGATTTTCGGCCCCTCCGCGACCGTCCTAGTGCTCGTCATCGGCCTGACCCACGCACCGCGCATCGCCCGCGTGGCGCGCTCGGCCACCCAGTCGGTCACCAACGAGGACTACATCCGCGCCGCCCAGATGTACTCGGTGCCGCACTGGAAGATCCTCACCCAAGAGATCCTGCCGAATATCACCGGCCCGCTGTCCGTCGAGGCCGGGCTGCGCCTGACCTACTCCATCGGTTCCATTGCGTCCCTGTCCTTCCTGGGCCTGGGCATCCAGCCGCCGGCCGCTGACTGGGGCCTGATGATCAATGAGAACCGCATCGCGCTGTCCATCCAGCCGTGGGGCGTGGTTCTGCCGGTCATCGCCATTGCGGTGCTCACCATCGGCACCAACATGCTTGCCGACGCCACCGCCCGCGCCACCGCCTCCACCGCCACCCCCATCAAGCGCACCGGCGCCACCATCCCAAGCGACCGACAGGACAAGGTCGCCCCCATCATCAACGAAGACACCCGCAGCCGCACCACCCAGGCTGCCCCGAAGGAGAACGCATGACCACCTCGATTAATGCGGACGGCAAGGGGCCGAAGAAGTCGTCGATAAGCGGAAGAGACTCGCTGTGGTCCTCGACTGGCGGCGAAGGCGACTACGTACCCCCTGTACGCAACGACGACACGCTCGTGCTGCGCATCCGCGACCTGCGGATGGCGACCTACAGCGGCACCGAGATCCTCCACGGCGTCGACATCGACCTCTACCGCGGCGAAATTGTCGGCCTCGTCGGCGAATCCGGTTCCGGTAAGACCACCGCCGGACTTGCAGCGCTCGGCCACGTGCGCACCGGCCTGACCATCACAGACGGATCCGTCACGCTCTACTCCCGCGACGACAAAACCACCGATGTCCTTACGCTTAGCGAAGACGACGTGCGCGACATGCGCGGCTCCCGCGTTGCCTATATCCCGCAGGACCCCGCGCTCAGCCTCAACCCGGCGATGCGCATTGGCGACCAGATCCGCGAGGTCCTCGACATCCACGGGTACGGCTCCAGCTCGTCCGAGCGCGCCGAACGCGTCCGCGAAGTCATGCGCGACGTCGATCTGCCCGACACCGACGAATACCTGGCACGCTGGCCGCACCAGCTCTCCGGAGGGCAGCAGCAGCGCGTCGGCATCGCCATGGCGTTCGCCATGTACCCCGACGTGCTCATCCTCGACGAGCCGACCACCGGCCTCGACGTGACCACCCAGAACCATGTCCTGAAAACGATCCGCACCATGACGATGAAGAACGATGTCGCCTCGCTCTACATCACCCACGACCTGGCTGTCGTCGGCGAGCTCGTCGACCGCGTCATCGTCATGCTCCGCGGCGACATCGTCGAGGAAGGCCCCTACAACGCCGTCCTGTATAACCCGAAGCACGCCTACACCCGCAAGCTCCTCGGCGCCATCCCCGACCTGGAAGGTGACAAGGACATCGCGGGCAACGACCGCTGGACCAACTCCTGGGCCGAGGTCCACGGCGACCCCGCGGCGTCCGCTGAAACGCCGCTTCTCCAAGTCCGCGATCTCGAAATGGCGTACGGCGACAACAAGGTCCTGCACGGCATCAACCTCGCCATCGAAGCCGGCGAATCCACGCTACTCCTCGGCGAATCCGGCTCCGGCAAGACCACCCTCGCCCGCTCGATCGCCGGCCTCAACCCCGGCTACACCGGCGACGTGCTGCTGCGCGGCAAAGAACTCGCGCACTCCAGCCGCGACCGCACTCTCGAGCACCGCAAGGACGTGCAGTACATCTTCCAATCGCCGTTCTCATCGCTGAACCCGCGGCGCACCATCGGTGAATCGATGAGCGTGCCGCTTATCATGGCGGGCGAACTGTCCCGCGACGAGCAACGCGCCATCGTCGAGGAGACCCTCGAAGCCGTGCAGCTCGACCGCAGCTTCTACGACCGCCGTCCCGGCGACCTGTCCGGCGGCGAGCGCCAACGCGCCGCGATCGGCCGCGCGCTCGTCAACGCGCCGTCGGTCCTCGTGTGCGACGAGATCACCTCGGCCCTCGACGTGTCAGTCCAGGCGTCGATCCTGCAGCTGCTCGCCGAACTCCGCTACGAGCGTGGCCTATCGCTGCTGTTTGTCACGCACAACATCGCGCTCGCCCGGCACATCGCCACACGCGTCGCTGTGCTCAACAAGGGCGTCATCGTCGACGACGGTCCTGTCGACGACGTTCTCGACAACCCGCTCCACGACTACACGCGCAGCTTGCTAACGAATATCCCGTCGCTCTAGCCACTGCGCCCCGTGGGTAGTGTGAGGTGTGTATATCCGCAGGCGACAACAGGAGGACAACGCCGTGGCACACCCCACTTCCCACCCCGCAACGACAGACCTCAAGCCGTTGCCCGTCCCGCCGCTCGACGGCACGCTCGACGCGTACAGCCACGCCCTCGAAGCGGTCCTCGACGGCAGCGAACTGGAGCATGCGCGGGAGGTCGTCGAAAGCTTCCGCACGGGAGCCGGTCCACGCCTCGACGCGCAGCTGCGGGAACGCGCGGCCCAGCGCGAAGCAGCGGGCACCAATTGGCTTAACGACGAATGGTATTCCTCCTACCTCTCCACCCGCTCCCCCTTGACCCTGGCGTCAAATGTGGGGTTCCAGATCGCCTTCCCTGCGTCCGGTGGCCCTACCGCAGCCGGTTCTGCGGCCACCATCTCTGCCGAACTGGACCGCGCCGTCGAGTTCATCCGCCGTGCCGCTGCCGTCCACCTCGCCGCTGCAGCTGACGCCCTGCCCGAGGATGTCGATGCCCGTGGCAACCGCATCACCATGAACCAGTGGTTCGTCTACGCAGGCGGTATCAGGCATCCGGAGGAGGGGGAAGACGGGATCATCGCGACACAGCTCGGCGCCGCGGACCGCGAGATCGGCGTGTTCGTCGACGGCCGACTTTTCGCGCTACCTGTCAGTAACGCCGAAGGCGCTCCCCTGTCCGCCGATGCCCTGCGCGACGGTCTCGCCACGGTGCTGGAACTCGCGGCGCAACCTGGCGAGGCCGCCCAGGACTTCAACGCCCCGTCGCTGCTCGGCTCCGGCATTCTCGCCGACCTTCTGCCGATGATCCTCGACAAGGGCAGCAACCGCGCCACCTACGAGCGCCTCAGCGACATGCTGTTCACTATTGACATCCAGGACGCCGTGGCCGATGCCCCCGCGACAAGCGACACCGAGCGCATCCGTGAGGCCACCTTCGCCCCGCGCGGCGCCTGGGTATACAAGCCATTGAGCTACCAAATCAGCCTGAACAGCGACTGGGCTGCCGTGCATGTCGAACACTCATGCCAGGACGGCGCGACCCTCGTTACCGCGATCAGCCGCATGCAGGATGCGGAGCTGACCGACCCCGCCGGCACAGCCGACACGGCCGACGCAAGCGCCGAACCGGAAGAGCTCGCGTGGGACCTCGACGACGCGACACAGCAGACGATTTCCGCGCAACTGGACGATGTCCGGAAGGCTGCCGGGAAGCTGGCGGCGGACATCATCACGGTCCCTCACACCATCCCGGCGGAGCTGCCGTTCAAGATCAGCCGCGACGCGTCGGCACAGATCACCATGCACATCGCCCAGCAGCTCACGTACGGGCATGTGCGCGCGGTGTATGAGGCCGTCGATATGCGCGAATTCCGAGCCGGCCGCACCGAGTGCCTGCGCGCCGCCACGCCTGAAGCGGTCTTGTTCGCAGAAAAGCTTATCGACGGCACCGCCACCCCCCACGACCTCACCTCCGCCCTTGATGCCCACCGCGGGTGGGTGAAGCGCTGCAAGTCCGGCAATGGCTTCGACCGCCACATCCAGATGATGGCCAGCATCGACGACTCCGACGTTTTCTTCACCGACCTCGCCGCCACGGCCGCGCGTCGCGATTTCCTGTCCACGACCTCCATCGGCGGCGCTAACCAGATCGTGCGCTACTGCTTCGCGCCGACCCTGCCGGAAGGCTTCGGCATCTCGTATACCCCGCTTCCTAACGACGCCGAATTCTGCGTCTCCTGGAACACCAGCACCGCTGAGCAGCCTGCGAAATTCCGCGCGAATCTCGTCGCAGCCGCGGCAATGTTCTGGGACTTCTGCGGCGAGATCCGCTAAGCGACATCGACTAAACGAGTATCTAACAAGCCAGCCAACGGGAAGGCGGAAGCACATGAAAAAGATCGGACTCACCGGCGGAATCGGCAGCGGCAAATCCACTGTGGCGAAGATGCTCGAAGAGGAAGGCTTCGCGGTGGTCGACGCCGACCAGATCGCCCGGGAGATCATGGAACCGGGCTCACCCGTCCTCGACCGCGTCGCGGCGGAATTCGGCGCGGACATCATCCGTGAGGACGGGACGCTGGATAGGGGGACATTGGCAGGAAGGGCGTTCGTCGATAAGCGGGCAACTGAAAAGTTGAACTCGATCACCCACCCGGCGATCCGTACGGAGTCCGAGCGCCGGTTCGCGGAGGCGGAAGCTGCCGGCGAACCGGCCGTCGTGTACGACATGCCGTTGCTCGTCGACCTCGGCATGCACCGCGACATGGACCTCACTGTCGTCGTCGACGTCGACGCCGAGGAACGCGTGCGGCGGCTCGTCACGGCGCGCGGCCTCGACGAAGCCGACGCCCGCGCCCGCATCGCGCAGCAGCTTGACGACGCCACCCGCAACG
Source organism: Corynebacterium sp. CCUG 71335 (assembly GCF_024454075.1). Classification (NCBI taxonomy): domain Bacteria; kingdom Bacillati; phylum Actinomycetota; class Actinomycetes; order Mycobacteriales; family Corynebacteriaceae; genus Corynebacterium; species Corynebacterium sp. CCUG 71335. Next base: position 175,183 of record NZ_JAGPYY010000003.1, on the reverse strand, counting down.
CCGCCGCCGACGTCCTCATCGACAACAACGGCGACCTGGACGCTCTTAAACCGCAGGTCGACCAGCTGATCGCGCGCTTGAGGGCCTGAAGTTTCGCCCATTAGTCGAACAACGTTCAAGGCCACGCTACGTCCCATTCACCTACGTTGCCTAAGGTGACCGGCCATGGGAACGTGGGACATCGGGCCGTTCGACAACGACCCGGCAGTGGACGCCGTCGCAGCGCTTGCTGACGGCTCCTTCTGCATGGACCAGTTCCGTTTCGACTGCGGCCGCGGACCGCTCGGCACCGACGAAGCTGAATCCGTCATCGCTTTAGCCGCCGTGCTGAACGGGCACGTGCCCTCCGAAGCTCTCGCACCCGCGCTTCGCTTCCCGTTCACCCTCGACGACCGCCGCTGGATTCGCCGTCGCGCGAGCCAGGCCCTGCGGCCGGGTAGCTCCGAGCTCTACGACCTGTGGGAAAATGCCGGCGAACTGGATACCTGGCTCGCCGAGACCAAGAAATACGTCGCGTAACTGCCAGGTTGGGTTCTATGCCCCGGTGCCGTCAGCGCACCTGACATGCCTTTTTAGTGGGGCTAGCTCTACAATCACCAGGTATGCCCGTGGACCAGGTCGACCCGCTCATCAGCTCTATCTACCAATGGATGGACGTCTCCGGCGTTCTCCTGATGGGGATCATCGGCGGCACCCTTGCGCGCCAGCTCGGTTATGACATCGTGGGGTTTCTGTTCATCGCCATGCTTTCGGCGCTGGGCGGCGGCATGCTTCGCGACGTCCTCATCAACCAAGGCACCGTCGCCGCCATGAGCCAGCCTGAATACCTGATCCTGGCGTTCACCGGAGCGCTGATCTCCCGGTTCACATACTTCAAGGGCCGTGCGTGGGAGTTCCTCCAGTCGCACGGCGACGCCCTCGTTTCTGCGTTGTGGGCCGCCACCGGTGCGTCCAAGGCCATCCAGTACGGGCTACCGCTTCTGCCCACCATCATGATGGGTGTGTTCACCGCCACTGGCGGCAGCATGATCCGCGACGTCGTCACCGGTCGCGAGCCAGCCGTGTTCGGCGGGAACCAGCCAGCCGTGATTCCGGCGGTGGCCTGCGCGGTGATCGTGTTGATCGGTAACACCACCGGCTACCTGGCCATATCGATGGTGCTGGGACCAGTCGCGAGTTTCACGCTGTTCCTCTTCGGTTACTACGGCAACTGGCGGGTCAGCCAAGATCCGGACTTCGCGCCGGTAAACGCCACCGTGACTGCCACAGCAACGCAAGTGGCGTCGCTTGCCCGGAAGGCCGAAGACCGCTCCCGCGCCGTAGCCCGCGGACTGGAGCCCAAAAGCGTGCGTGCCTGGCGCCACCGCCAGATGGAGAAAGCCTTGCAGCGGCGCATCGAGGCGGAGATCCGCAAGGGTAAGCACCCAGCCGAGGCCCGCAGCGACGCCGACGAGTTTCTCACCGAATTCACCAACCAGTTCCCCGCCATCGATGCGGAAACACTTGCCGCCGCTGGAGTCGAGACCCCCACTGAAGAGGAGAACCTCTTCGAGGGCATCGGTGTCGACCTCGCCGGCGACTCCTACGACGGGGAAACGACGGAACCCGACCCCGCCGAGACCGAAGCAATGCATGCGGACATGCTGGACATCATTTTGTCCGACGCCAAGCTCACCGATGAACTCATCGAACGCCTCGCGGAACGATACAAAAATCGGGACGCCTAGGCGCGCGCCTCTTCGGCCGCAGGGCATGCTTCGCCCCGGTGTGTGCTCTTCGGCTGTTTCGCTATTTTCCCGAACAGGAGGTGCATCGCACCAAACTGGTGTGTGGTGTTCGGTACCGGTGTTCCGCCGCGCATCCGTATTCGACCCCGATGGTTCCGGTGGGGGCCGTCGTCGTTGGTCCGGTTGTGATACCTACACAACACCGCCAAGTTGTCCATATTGGTGGGCCCGCCGCTCGCCCACGGGGTGATGTGGTGAACCTCCCAATTATCCGCAGCATGCCGGCAATCCGGCATAGGACACGTCGTCAACGTCGCCCGCGCCAAATCCCGCTGCTTGGTGTTGGCGAAGCGTTTGGTGCTGTACAGGTTCACCGCACCCGCCTGCGGATGAAACAACGCCACCTCCAAGTCTTTCGAGTGGTGGTGGGTCAAGTACTCCGCACCGATCATGGTGGTGCCACCAGATAGACCCAGGCCCTCGATAAGAAAACCACCAAAAATCTGTGGATAACCCACCCCACAACCAGACTTATCCACAGGGACGCAAGGGAGGGGTTGCGGGGAAGGCGTCGATAAGCATAGAAAAAGGCCCGCACCGGAGTGCGGGCCACAAATGCTAGGCGTTAGTTGCCTGCGAGCTTCTCGCGCAGAGCCGCGAGCTGCTCGTCGGAAGCAAGCGAGCCACCCTGCTCAGCCTCACCAGCGGACGGAGCTGCCGGAGCTGCAGCATCGCCGGTGGAGCTGTAGTTGGACGGAGCTGCTGCCTCGCCGGATTCCTCAGCCTCGGCTGCAGCGGCGCGGTTGCGCTCGATCTGAGCAGTGTGAGCCTCGTGCAGGCGGGCAGCCTCGGCGTAGCGGGCCTCCCACTCCTGACGCTGCTCGTCGTAGCCTTCCATCCACTCGTTGGTCTCCGGGTCGAAGCCCTCCGGGAAGATGTAGTTGCCCTGCTCGTCGTAGGAGTCGGCCATGCCGTAGCGGGACGGGTCGAACTCCTCGATGTAGTCCTCGTCTGCCTGCTTGAGAGACAGGGAGATGCGGCGGCGTTCCAGGTCGATGTCGATGACCTTGACCATGACCTCCTGGCCCACCTCGACGACCTGATCCGGCACCTCGACGTGGCGCTGTGCCAGCTCGGAGATGTGAACCAGGCCCTCGATGCCCTCTTCGACGCGGACGAATGCGCCGAACGGGACGAGCTTGGTGACCTTGCCCGGAACGATCTGGCCCACAGCGTGGGTGCGGGCGAAGACGCGCCACGGATCTTCTTGGGTCGCCTTCAGCGACAGGGAGACGCGCTCGCGGTCGAGATCGACGTCGAGCACCTCGACAGTGACCTCGTCGCCGACGGTGACAACCTCGGACGGGTGGTCGATGTGCTTCCAGGACAGCTCGGACACGTGGACCAGGCCGTCAACACCGCCGAGATCGACGAAGGCGCCGAAGTTGACGATAGAGGACACGACACCCTTGCGGACCTGGCCCTTCTCCAGCTGGTGGAGGAAGTCGGAGCGGACCGCGGACTGGGTCTCCTCCAGGTAAGCGCGGCGGGACAGAACGACGTTGTTGCGGTGCTTGTCCAGCTCGATGATCTTCGCTTCGAGCTCCTGGCCGATGTAGGGGTCCAGGTCGCGGACGCGGCGCATTTCAACGAGGGATGCGGGCAGGAAGCCGCGCAGACCGATGTCGAGAATCAGGCCACCCTTGACCACCTCGATGACGGTACCGGTGACAGGCTGGTCGTTCTTCTGCAGCTCCTCGATGGTGCCCCAGGCGCGCTCGTACTGTGCACGCTTCTTGGACAGAAGAAGACGGCCTTCCTTGTCCTCCTTGGTCAGGACCAGAGCGTCGATCTCATCGCCGATCTGAACGACCTCATCCGGGTCGACGTCGTGCTTGATGGAGAGCTCACGGGTCAGAATGACACCTTCGGTCTTGTAACCGATGTCAAGGAGAACCTCGTCGTGGTCGACCTTGACCACGGTGCCGGTGACAATGTCACCATCGTTGAAGTACTTGATGGTGGCGTCAACTGCGGCAAGAAATTCCTCAGAGCTGCCAATGTCGTTAATGGCAACCTGCGGGGTAGTAGAAGTGGGCATAGGTTATGTTGCTCCGAATATGGATAGGAGATAGCGGTTGGACATGAGCGCATCTCTCGAAAAAGCAGCTTATCGACGCCCCAAAAGAGGCCGGTCACGCTGGGATTTCGATCTCGCTCCCGCCGTGGGCGGCCCTCCTATTACGACCGGGGCCACGCGGGCAGCGTAGATACGCCTTGCCGAGATTAGTTCATTTGCCCAGCTCGAGCAAACTTTGATCTCGCGCGTCGCAGGTCACTTTCCGGGCGAGTGGTGAAGAAATCTGTGGCGCGAATTCACCATTTTCACACCAATCTCTTTATCCTTAGACAGTCAACCAAATTTGATAGTGCCCGCAGGGCATATAGGTGGTGTTTTTATGTTGAAGCGCGGTATCGGTATCGGCTTCGCTTTCATCGGCGTCGTTGTGGGCGCCGGTTTCGCTTCCGGCATGGAGGCGTTCCAGTACTTCGTCTCGTACGGCGAGATGGGCATGTGGGGCATTGTCCTGGCCGGTGTGGTCATGGCTTTTGCCGCGGTGGCCTTCCTCGCTTTCGGTTCCTATTTCCAGGCGAACGAGCACACGCGTGTGTTCGGCGAAGTCTCGGACGGGCTTTCATCGAAGATCATGGACTGGTCGGCGATCGCCTGCATGTTCAGTGTGGGCTTCGTGATGTTCGCCGGTGCCGGTTCGAACCTTGAGCAAGCATACGGTTGGCCGATCTATGTCGGCGGTGTGGCCATGCTGGTCATCATGCTGCTGGTGGGCCGGCTGGATGTGAACAAGATCTCAATGGTTCTGGGGCTCGTCACTCCGCTGCTCATCATTTTCGTCCTAATCGCGTCGATTTGGACGTTCACGCATACGAGCGTGGACTTTGCGTCGCAAAGCGAATGGGCGCAGCAGAATGTGGAGGGCGCGACGGGCGCTCCCACGTGGTGGCTGGGCGCGCTGAACCATACGGGCTTGAACGCGCTGTGCACGGTGTCCATGGCGATTGTGATCGGCGGCGACAACTTCGACAACAAGTCGGTCCGCATTGGCGGGATAGTCGCGGGCTTCCTGTACGCGGCGATGCTGGCTCTGCTCGTTGTCACGCTGTTCATGGAGGCCAAGGAGATCAACGGCGACGATCTGCCGCTGTTGACCGTGCTGTTCAACATCAACCCAGCACTCGGCCAGGTCATGACGTGGGTCATCTTCCTCATGGTGTTCAACACGTGCCTGGGCATGATCTACGCGCTGGCGAAGCGCCTGACGCGCAACAACCCGGACAACTTCTACAAGGTTTACGTCGGCGCCTGCCTGGTCGGCTTCGTGCTGTCGTTCATCGGCTTCAAGCCACTGGTGGCCAACCTGTACCCGATCCTGGGTTACTTGGGCCTGTTCGTGATCGCGGTGTTGGTCTACCAGTACTTCCGTTACCGCGACCGCCTGGACCGCGAGGGCGAGCTGCGCACTGCCGCTGTCCATCTGGTGACCGACGAGGAGAATCTCGACCCGGACAGCGAGTTCGCGGACATGTCGCTCGACGAGCTGGCTGAGGAATCTATGCTTGATGACGAAGAATTCCAGAAAGCCCTCCAGTCCGAGGTCGAGGACGAAAACGATGAAGACACCAAAGGCGCAGACAGTGCAGACGGTACAGACAGCGAGGGCTCTGACGCGGCCGCCGATTCCAGCACGGGTTCCGGCTCCACGAAGATCTAGGAAAATCTAGAGGGGCCTCCCCCCTGCCTTCCCTATTAGCCCGGGTGCCGCGCGGAACAAGCGCCGGCCCCGGGCTAATGTGCTGCTTCGTCCCAGTTGGTGCCGGTTCCGGCGGAGACTTCCAGCGGGACGCGCAGTGTGATGGCGCGGTCCATTTCCTCCTCGACGATCGCTTGAACCTGCTCGAGCTCGCCGGGGGCGATTTCGACGACGAGTTCGTCGTGGACTTGGAGGAGGACGCGGGATTGGAAAGGTTGGTCGCGGGAGGCGTCGTTAAGCGCGGCGTCGACGCGGATCATGGCGACCTTGATGATGTCGGCCGCGGTGCCCTGAATGGGAGCATTGAGGGCGGCGCGTTCTGCGTTTTCGCGCGCGACACGGTTGTCGGAGGTGAGCTCCGGCAGGTAGCGGCGGCGGCCGAAGACGGTGGATGTGTAGCCGTCGCGGCGGGCTTGTTCAACAACCTCGTCGAGGTAGCGTTTCACGCCGCCGAAGCGCTGGAAGTAGGACTCCATGATTTTCTTCGCTTCGCCGGCGGGGATACCCAGCTGGTTGGACAGGCCATATGCGCTCAAGCCGTAGACGAGGCCGTAGCTCATGGCTTTGACGCGGCGGCGCAGCTCGGGGGTGACGTCGTCGATGGGCACGTCGAAGACGCGGGAGCCGACGAAGTTGTGCAGGTCCTCTCCTTCCTTGTACGCCTCGATGAGGCCGGGATCTTCGGACAGGTGCGCCATGACGCGCATCTCGATCTGGGAGTAGTCCGCAGTGAGGAGGCATTCGTAGCCGTCACCCACGGTGAAGGCGGAGCGGATGCGGCGGCCGGCCTCGGTGCGCACGGGGATGTTCTGCAGATTCGGCTCGGTGGAGCTGAGGCGCCCAGTGGATGCGACAGTCTGGTTGAAGGTGGTGTGGATGCGGCCGTCGTCGTGGACGGTCTTGATCAGGCCTTCAATGGTGGACTTGAGCTTCTGCCATTCGCGGTGCGCGAGTAGCTGATCCAAGAACGGGTGCGGGTTCTTTGCGGCGAGCGTCTCGATCTCCTTGGCGGCGGTGGAATAGCCGGTCTTGGTCTTCTTCGTCTTGGGCAGCTCGAGCTTGTCGAAGAGGACGACGGAAAGTTGCTTGGGGGACGAGAGGTTCAGGTCGGGTTCGTCGACAAGCGAACGTGCTGTGTCTTCGGCGTCGGTGACTTTCTGCGCGATCTCTTTCAGCTGCTCTTCGAGGACGTCCATGTCGACGGCGATTCCGGTGTCCTCCATCTGAGCGAGGATGGTCACTAGCGGCAATTCGAGATCGGCGTAGAGCTCGTAAGAATTGATCGCGCGCAAGTCCTCGGTGAGCTTTTCCGCGAGCTCCAGGATCGCCGCGGCCGAGTCCACAAGCGTTGTGTCCTCATCAAGCAGGCTCAGCTGGTCGCTGCCCGTAGTGAGCTGGCGTTGCAGGTGACGCTGGTACACGTCGCCGAGATCATACGTACGCTGGCCAGGGCGCAGCAGGTACGCCGCAATCGCTGTGTCGTGCGCAATGCCGCGCAAAGTGATCCCGCGGCCGCGCAGCATGTGGAACGTCTCCTTCGCGCTGTGCAGGTACTTCGGTGCGGCCGACTCGAGCCACGTCTGCAACGCGGACTCCTCCCCCGGGCTTAATTCCGCTAGCTGCTTACTCACAGCGTGCCGCTGCTTGTCGACGATTCCCACCGCCACAGCATCTCCCGCCGCCGGCGCCCCATGACCCGTGACGAACACAGCGAGACCCTGACCTTCGCGCGCGGATAGCCACTTATCGAGCGGGCCGTCTTCCACCGTGACCTCGGTGAGCTGGACGGTCTCCGGCTTCGGCGCACTGCCGTCCGTCGGCACAGCTGCCAAAACGCGCTCGCGGAGGTTGACGCCGAACTCGAGATCATCGAAATCCTTCGCCACTGCACCGACATCTGCCGGTTTGAGCTCCAGATCATCCGGGCCGACAGGCAGTACGAGATCGGTGACCATCTGGGTCAGTTCGCGGTTGAGCTTGACCTGCTCGATACGCTCACGAAAGGCATCGCCAGCTTTGCCCTTAATGGAGTCGGCGTTGGCGATAAGGGCCTCCAAGTCCCCGTTTTCCACGATCCACTTGGTGGCGGTCTTCTCCCCCACGCCCGGGATGTTAGGCAGGTTGTCCGAGGGGTCGCCACGCAACGCCGCGAAATCCGGGTACTGGGCCGGTGTGAGACCGTATTTGTTCTCCACTTCCTCCGGGGTGAAACGGGTCAGGGTGGATACACCGCGGGTCGGATACAAAACGGTGACGTCGTCGTTGACCAGCTGGATGTAGTCGCGGTCGCCGGTGACAATGACCACCTCGTATTCATCCTGCGCTTGCGTCGTCAGCGTAGCCAAGATGTCGTCGGCCTCGTAGTTGTCTTTTGTCAACGTGACGATGCCCAAGCTTCCCAGCACATCCTGGATGATCGGCACTTGCCCCTTGAATTCCTCCGGGGCGGCTTCGCGCTGAGCTTTGTACTCCGGGAATTTTTCCGTGCGGAAGGTCTTGCGCCCCACATCGAAAGCGACGGCAGCATGCGTCGGCTGCTCCTCGGAGAGGATGTTCGCGAACATGGACAGAAAGCCATACACCGCGTTCGTGTTCTGCCCGCCGGAGGTGGAGAAGTTCTCGGCCGGCAAGGCGTAGAAGGCGCGGAAGGCCATGGAGTGGCCGTCGATAAGCAAAAGGCGTTTCTTGTTCGCAGTCACAAGGCACCACTTTACCGAGTGCCCGGACACCTCCCCGCGCCCGGAATACTACTGGCCGGTTTCCGGAATACCGCTCACGTAAACCTGCAGGTCAAAAGCATCGTCTTTGGTTTATCTCCTCCAGCAGTCTTCTAGTTTTGCCACTTGCTCGAACTTCCGGCCCGATGCGCGCGTTTCACCCATGACGGAGAAAGGAGCAACGCTTGGAGACGCGAAACGTATGGCCATACCCGGACTTGTCGCCATCGAAGAACAAAAGCATCTCGATCGAACTAGCGCCCGATTCTTCGGCCATGGTGGTGACAACGACAGCGTCTCCAACAACCCCAACGATCGAACGGATCAGGACGATCTACATCTGGTTAGGGTGCGCCGGGTGTCTCGCGAGCATGCTCATCCCATTCGCGCTGCTGGGACTGATCGGTTACCTCTTCAGTGAGCCCCGAGACCCCGCACTTCTCATGCTTTGGGTTTTTCTCATCGCTCCAGCGCTGATTTTCGTAGTGATGTACGTCCTGCACAAGAGGATTCCTCCTGACGCGCCATACGAGGTCGGCAGTATTCCCCTTTCCTTCTTAGACCCCGGGCTTGACCGCATCACCCCGGAAGTGATCAACAAAGCCAACAGGCTGCGCGGGTCTCACCGTCAAACCCTTCTCCAGGAAGCTCTTGATGCCCTCGAGCGGGAAGGCGCTGAGGCGTTCGTCTCCGCAGTCAACAACATCGACGAAGACCCCGACTAAAGGCGCAGCTTTCTTGCTGGTCTAGACCTCATTTCGTCCGTGAAACACGCTGCGCTATTCTTATTCAACACGCCCCAGTAGCCCAATTGGCAGAGGCAACGGATTCAAAACCCGTCCAGTGTGAGTTCGAGTCTCACCTGGGGCACCACTACTTTCGGGGGTTTCGGAAAACTTTTCGAAAGAGTTCGGAAAACTTTTTCCGGAACCCCCTTTTCGCCTATCTTGGCGACGAAGAGTCCTTTTATGTGGCCTTTTCTCCCCTCATCAATGCCAAAACGCTCCAAAACTGACACCGATTCGTCAATTCCGGAGCGTTTTTCATTATTCGAACACGACTTCTAGGCCGCGGCCCTCCAGAACTCTTTTCTGGCGGCTTGCGGCCTGTGATTTTACGCTGCGACTGGTGGCGCATTTGGGAACGTGCCGGCCAAGGCACGGTCGCTCCTTTTGCGGTCAAGTTCGTTGCGGCCGCGCGGTGTTGGGTCATTGTCGGTGCTGTCCTCGTCAAACCAAGCTGAGTCGGACGCGAGAAGCAGAATGTTGACCGCTACGCAGGAGATAGCAGTCGCCAGCAGTTGACCAGCCCAGCCCCGCATCAGACGCACGGTTGAATCGCCGATGCCAATGCCTCGCGAGTTCTTCAACTTGTCGTTGCGGGACTCAATCATGTTGCGCTGGCCGTAGACGGCTTGCCACTCCGGCGTACCGTACGCGGGACCCTGCTGGAGCCACCGGGCACCGTCCTCGACGCTGTTCTTGATAGTCACAGACGCCTGACGGCAAATCGCAGGTGGTGCAGCAGAAAAGCCAGATACGTCCCTGACGGTCAGTTCGAGCCTCTGTTTTGCAGTGTTTTTCTCGTCCCCTCGCGCTACGAGCGGGCAAGCAAGGGCTGACCCTGGAGCCTTGACCGGACACCGGAACCGACGGTCACCACGCTCGGTCTTCTTTCCTTTCGTGGCGAGCGCGAACTTCTTCCGCCCCTCCAGTCGGCCCATGTACGTCTCGTGGTCGATTTTTCCCGCCTCGTACTCGGAGTGCGGGTCGATGAGACCAGGAAAAGCCTGGATTCCCGGCGAGTAGAGTCCGCCGTCAATGACCACCGCGCCGGACGGCAGGGTTGTCTGGTAACCCCGGTTTTTGTCCTTGTAGTCGAAGACGAGGTCATACCCCTCTTCTCGCAGCGGAATGTGCATTCCTTCCGGCTTCTGCGCTGGGTAGAGTCGGTCGAAGAGCATGAATCCGCGGGGCAATTCCGGCCTCTCGGTGACGTTTTGGAGTGCCTCCCAGAGCCTCTCCGTAGGGTTCACACCCGGACGGTGGAAGCCCAAGCCGATAATCAACCCCGGATTGCCACCCCGCTTCGCAAACCCGTCGCCGGTCATCGCGGCGAGGGTCGCTTCGAAACCCCAAGCAAACGTACCGCCTTTGATTTCCGGGTTCTCGCCGTCGTGGTCTCCAGTCTCCTTGTGGTGCCAGCCGGCCACGGGGGTCGAGGCCATGAGTGCGCTCTCTGGCACGGAGCCGTTCTTGAGCCTCTTCTTGCTCGGGTTGCCCCGCTTCGCAACTTGGAGCGAGGTTCCGTCCACAGCGACCGTGCCGTCCCACTCGGCGAACGCCTCGGGGTCCATGAGTTCAACGCTGGCCCAGATGAGGCGGTTCGTGAACTCCGTCCCCCGGGCGCGGCGCTTCTCGCGGAAAGACGCGGTCTCCTCGTCGTCGTCAACATCGAGTTCCCCGCCCGGGACCAGGTCGAGCCACTCGCCTACGGTGTAGCGCTCTTTCAGCCGAATCTCCGGGTAGGGCTCCATAGTCTCGCGGGTTACCCAGATTGTGTACCAAACGCGGTCAGACCATCGCTCGCGAATCTGGCGACGCTGGCCTCTATTCTTTAGGTCGAACTTCTCTTCTGTTAAGCTGAGCAGTTCCCAGATGGCAGGAGTGAGACCGAACGCAATTTTCCGGCCCATGTCTTGAAAATGCTGCGCCTCGCGCTGGATAGCCAGCAGAAGCCAGAGCGTCAATGCCGCGTGGATGCTCACTTTTCTTGGCCGCCCACCCCGGTTAGTAATAAGCCCGTCATCAATGCGCCATTGCTCCACAAGGCCGACGACCCCGGAGCGTTCCACAATGTCCCAGGCGAGTTTGACCGTCGAGTAGACCTCGCGACGCTGCTCGATATACAGCCAGTCGCGGTCCGTGGACTTTTCCTCGCGCTGCTCAAGTTCTTTCTCGGACGGGGCAACTAACGCCTCGTCCCAAGCCTTCTTCCGCTTTTTCGACGGCTTGACTGCCTCGTCTTTCGCCAAGAGCTGACGCACCTGCTCGTACCAGTCGCTGTCAATGTGTTGGGACATCGTGGTTCACCTCCTCTCGTGAGCGTTTTTGGCAATGAAAAACTCGTCCTGGGTGTTCACCAGGGGTTTTACGGTTGGTGTTTGGTTAGTTCTGGGACGCTTACGCCCCGCCTCGAATCACGGTCAGGGAAGCCCGTCCCGCCTCTCGTGTCGGACCTCCGTGCAACAACGACCTTGCTTCTCGCGCCGTGGTTTGGTCCTCGCTGACCAAGAAACGCCGGTAGTGCTGCAAGTCGCTCAAGCCCGCGGCTTCAATCACCGCCGACTCCGGAACGCCCCGGCGGACTTGGGTGACAATCCAGGTCGTGCGGGCGCGTGCCATATCCACAGACAGCGACGGGCGGTGCGACCTTTTGAGGAACAAGGCGACAGTGCCGGCACCTTCGGTCGTTCGTTCCGGGCGGAACAGCCAAGCCTCGCCGCTTGTCGAGCGCTCTACGGCCTCTCGAATCGGCTGCGCCCATTCGTGGTCTACGGGTACAAAACGCTTGCTTGCCCCGCGGTAGCCCGACGGGCACACCACCGTCCCGAGGTCATCCGTCTCGACATCCGCAGCGGTAAGCGTTGCGACCTCTCCGGAGCGCAGACCCGCGCCGAGGGTCAACGCCAGGAGCAGGTTCGCTTGCTGACGGCGCCGAACGGTCGCCTCGCCGTCCGCCCAATGCCGAAGGCGCGTCACCTCTTCCGGCGAATACGGCGCGGATTTCTTATCGGTGCCGTACTGAGGTCTTTCTCTCGGCGTGTCGTAGTGCCGGTGAGCGGCCTGGCCGACAACGCGAAGCAATGACCTGGTCGTGCCTTGGACGTGGGTGCTGTACCCAGACTGGTCTACGTAAGCGTTGACTGTGGCTTCGGTAAACACGGTCTCGACCGAGACTTCCCGTCCTGTCATCGAAACGTAGTCCGCGAGTCGGGCGACGGTGCGCAAGGCAGCACGAACTTTGTCCGCGCTCCAGTTATCCGTCACGGCAGCCGAAACGGATTCCGTGACGAAGTCTCGTACCGCGTCCCAGCGGGGCTTCGGCAGGACCGTTGGGGTGTAACCGGCAATGACTTGATGCGGTGTGGTGGTGGGCATGTCGAGTTGTCCTTGTCCGCACACGCCGTATGTGGTGGTGGCGTGGGCTATCTCCGTGGTGGGTTGAGATAGCACCAGCCTGGGTCGACACCGACTGGTCGTCAAGGTCCACAAACGGCTCATGCGCCGTCCCGACTGACCCCCTATTGGCGACACCATCAGCACAGCTACCGCACTTGTGGTGGACTTTTGGGTCATTTTGCACCCCCTTCGATGACTGTAAAGAGCGCATTTCCTGTACTTTTCCGTTCACCCGTCCGGGGGTAATTGTCGAGGTCGTGGCCCACTGTCAGGCCTCCGAAACCGGCTCTTGAGCCGAGTTCAGCCCAGTGACTCAATGTCCCAGCACCCGACATCAGGCCAGGCCAGGAGCTGTACGGGTCGGTCAATGACCCAACGTGGTCTTCCACCGTGTCTGGACGCGACGGGTCAACTCTCGCCACCCTCTCGAAATCACCAACGTGCGTCGTTCCGATAGCGGCCACCGCCACCTCTCGTGGCACCGAGCGGATTACCTCCACCGCCCACGTTGCGCGGAGTCGACGCAGCGAGATTTTGAATGAGCGTCCCTTGTTAAGCTCCTTCTTGACCAGGTCAGTGATGTCCCCGTACGGCAGTAGCCGCTCGTCGGACTCTTTCGACTCGGCTACCGCAGCGAGTCCCGGCCCGAAGACCGAAGCGACGGGCACTTCCGGGGCGTAGCCTGCGCCGCGAAGTCGCTTGACATTTACCCACGTCACCCCGTCGCGGACACTCACGTCACCAGCGAGGACTGTTTCCATACCGTCGCAGATGCCTGCTCCGAGGCCGAGGGCGAGCACGGTGAGAGCCTGTTCGCGCTTCGTCACTGTGGACTGCGACTGCACCCAATGGCGGAGCGAGTCGAAGTCGCTCCTTGTGTACGGCTTCGCCTGCTCTTTCGGCTCGCGCGGTAGAAGGCTTATCGACGTGCCGGTGAGCGTCACCACGACCTTGTTAAGGTACGTCCGAATCACCGAGGTGCCCCGGTGCGACTCGGCTAGGTCGTCCAACGCCATGCGGCAGATGTCCACGTCGAGCACCGTCTCGCGGTCCACGGGCCGGCCGACGCGGTCGCAGTACGCGGCGACATGGGTGAGCGCTCTGAGATACTTCGAGACCTCGCTGTGGCGGTCCTGCCGAAGGTGGAAGTGCTCGGCGCCGCCGGCCTCGAAAGCCTCCAGAGCAATTTCTTTCACTACTGGCGCGACCGTTGCCCAAGTGGTCTCGCTGACGAACTGGGGCGTGTAACCACTCACCCTGCGCTCGACGTACTCGCGTTCTTGCGGGGTTAGCGACATGAGCCGACCCCCTTACGAGACAGTGCAGTACCCCCGCAACGGCCACCGCTGCGGAGACCGCCTCGGCCGCCGGTACGGTGAAGACCATGTCCACCTACCCGCCGCCGCGCGAGGCCTACCCCGAGTGGCCCGATGTCGAGACTGAGGCGCTGCCGCCCGTCTACGCCAAGGCAATGAGCATGCGTGAGTCGCTCGTCCGCGAGATTGAGCGGTATATCGAACGGGGGTGGGCAGCGTCGCAGAAAGACTTCGCTGAGCGGGCCGGCATTGGAGAGACAGTCCTTCGTCGCTGGATTTCCGGCGAGCGGTGGCCGGCACTTCACACCGTCGCGGCGGCCGAGGCGATGCTCGAAACGAGTCTCTGGCCGCACCAGGTCTCGCGGAAGCCGCACCTTCGGTCGAAAGGCGGCTATTCCTACCCCTAGCAGCGTGTTCGACGTCCCCGGCGCTACGGTTAAGGCATGGTGAGACCGAAGCCAGGTAGCCCAGCGAAATTGTATCCGGGCTGGCCCGACAGCCTGGACGTGAGCGCGCCTGAGCACGCGATGATTCAGGCCATGGTGATTAACCTCCGGCGAGAGCGGAACCGCTACCGAAGCGTCAAAGGGGTCGCGGAGCAGTCCGGCGTCGCCGCCTCGACTATCTCGGACATCCTCAATGGCAACACTTGGCCGTCGCTGGAGACCGTGGCCAGGCTCGAAGTCGGACTCGGTGTGCGTCTTTGGCCGGGGGTAAAGACCACCCGCGGAAATACGTAGTTCGTTTTGCATACCTCCACCGTGTCGCGGGAAGAGGCAAACACCAGCAGAAAATAGTGGGGGTAATTCACTACGCCGTAATGAGACGACAAGTCGTCTCGAAACGGTGAGACGAAATAATCCGGTACGCCGTACATAAGTTTTGTGTAGCCATGAATGCACTTGCGCTGCTCAGTCCGTCTTCCTCAGTACGGATTGTGGTACTGGTGGCATGTATTGATTCCCGAAACCCAGATTCCTATGGGTCCACCGATGTCCCAGGTAACGTGAACAGAACAATCTTGAGTTTGGAGGAAGAAAATGAACCGCGAACTGGTTTTCATCGTCTACGTCAGCGACATCCAGAAATCGGTTGACTTCTACAGGGCTTTGCTCGAAATCGAAACGACTTTTGAAACACCGCGTTACGTCACTTTCGGGTTAGCGGAAGGTGTTGCCCTGGCCTTGTGGACTGGAGAGTCATCAACTCTGGTGGGCGAACCAGTACGTACTTCGGAAGTTTGTCTGAATGTCACGGCAGAGCAGGTGCAGGAAACTTACGACGCCTGGGTGGCGAAGGGTGTTCGCATCATCGAAGAGCCGCACGAGGACGTATTTGGCACGACTTTCGTCGTTGCTGACCCTGACGGGAATCGCGTTCGGGTCGCGCCAATCGACTAATCATTCATAAGCCAGGTGCGCCTAGAGGTCCACGAGAAGACCGTTACTTGTAGTCGTACCCGTGCTTCTCGTACACGGCCTCCGCGCTTACCGCCTCGGCCACCGCCGCGCGAACCGCTTCGGACTTCAAGTCGAGCACCTTCAGCGACTCGGTGTCCGCACCGGAGACCGACTCGATACGCACGAAACGGTCCCCGTACTGCTCGGCGTAGCGGGCAAGGCCGCGCAGTTTGCCTAAAGCGTCACCGAGGTACGCACCGTGCGGGTCCACAATGGAGGCGCGCATACTACCTTCGCCGTCGCGGAGGAAGAACACGAAGTCCGGCTGCACCGAGCGCCAGCGGCCGGTTGCCTCGTCGTAGTAGACCGCGGTGAGCGCGTCGGGGCCAGGGCGAGACGGGTTGCGGTACCAGGCAACCGCTCCGTTACGGTCCATTTCAGTGGTGACAACCCTGTCTTCCCAGTCGTTGAGGTTGGCCGGCGCCTTGCCGTCTTCACCGACAAGCACGCGTCCCTCGTAGCGTTCGAACTTGTCAATGGCTTTCGTGTCCTTATTCCACGTTCCGGGTGCCACGCAGCGGTTCTTCGGCTTCGTGAGGAAAACGAAACTCGGCTCCTCGGCCATTTCGCGAAGCATGGTGTAGGTCGCGTCGCGGCTGTCTGGAAGCGCCGCAATTTCAGCGCGGTGCTCGTCCAGCCACCGCTTCGCCGTGAGGTCAGCGTCGCGCCACAGCGTTTCTTTGACGTCGTCTACTTTCGCCAGCGCTGCGAGCGTCAGGTGAGCCTCGATAACCAAGTCTTCATCTTCCCCACCGCGCTCAAGCCCTCGCACGAGGTAGTCATTGACCCACAAGTTCGCCAGCGCACGAGTGAAGACTGGCGTGGCACGCTCGAACGCGTCGGTGATAACCCGGTCGTCGGCTACGAGTTCCACCTTTTCTTCCGAAGCGAGGCCACGGTCCGAGTAGCGGAACGCGAGACGGCTCGTTTCCACCCGAAGAATGTCCTGCTTATTCTCCTCGACTTTGTCGGCAAAGCGTGCGAGTAGGCCGTTGACGAGCGAGACCAGTTCCCGCTCTGCCTTCTCCTGGCCGCCCGGTAGTAGGCCGTCGGCTTCCAGTTCGATGCCGACGTTGAGGAGGCGGGAAATCGGCTTGTCTGAGCGCTTCGGCGCTACTTCCGTCGGCAATTGAGTGAAGAGTTCCCACAGGTCTGGGTTGTCGACGGGGTACAGGGTTTCCGTCTCCACGACGGTGCGAACAGGAGTCTTCTCGCCACCGTCAACATCTGGGGTGTTGATACCCTGCACTACTTGCTCAGCCGCAGAGCGGTTGAACTTCGGCAGCAAGCAAAGCACTGAATTGAGCAGGTCGTCGCCCGGAATACGGCGTGCAAGCGGCGAGCGCACCATGCGCCCAATAACCTGCGTGATATAGTCCTCGTCGTTGGCCGGCCTGTAGGAAACCATGACCTCGGCGCGCGGGCAGTCCCAGCCTGTGGAGATAGCCGTTTTAGCGAAGAGCACGCGAATCCACTCGCGGTCTTCAACTGACTGGGGTTCAACGTACGGGACAACAGTGTCGCCGGCGGTAATAGGCGCGTGCTCACCGAAGACGTGCGCAAAGCAGTCGTAGGGAAGTTCAGGCCAGCCGTCCCTGAGTGCCTGAATGACCTTGTAAATGTCCTCACCGGTGGCAAGGTCCTGCATTTGCACGACCATGAGCGGCACGACTCGCTTACCGTCACCGCCCTGTTCCGCGTGGTACTTCGCCCACCTGCGGGTGGACTCAGACAACAACTCCGCGGCCTGCTTGACAAAGACGTTCTCGAAAGCAGCGCCTTCCTCGCCAGGAATTTGGAGCTCGACAATGTCCTTGAGCAAACCCGACTCTTGCACGTCTTCGGTCGGAACCTCGACATCTTCGAGCACAAGGCGTGAGCCTGGCATGGTGTTCATCATCGTCTTGAACTTGCCAGGGGTTGCCGAGATGCCCATGACTACGGGCATCGGCGGCACAGGCTCACTTGCAGCTTCCGGCGTGTGGCCTGCAATAAGCCGGTGGAGAATTGTCTCGCGGTCGTTCTGCTTGCCAGAGCCGCGGTGCGCCTCGTCGACCACGAAGTAGACGTTGTGGTCAGGCGAGTTGAGCGTGTTTCGCAGCGTGTCCCAGATAGTCACCTGGGCGCCGTCGGGGGCGGCCGCGAAGAGTTCGAAGTCATCTGCGCTCGTCTTCTTCCTGCCACCTGTAAGCAGGCTTCCCTTCGACAACTTCTGGGTGTTGAGGAAGTAAATCTTTCCAGCCTCAAACTCTGAGCGGATAAACGAGTTGTCAATCTCGACGGTGCGAGAAGCCAGCAGGCTCGACGCCCCCTCGATACGGTGTCGCGACTGACGGTTCAAGTCCGGGTTGTCCGAGAACCAGAGAATCACAGCGTTCTCGTCGGGCTCGCGGTCGTCGCTGGGCAGCAGGAGCCGCTCGAACACGTCGGTGGCAATGACGGTCTTACCGGCGCCCGTCGGAGCCGAGAGTGCAAACGAGGCCTGCTTGCCAATCGAGCGCGCGTCGTTGGCCTCGTCTAGGCGGGAAAGAATCTGCTCGGAGGCGGTCTCTTGGTACGGCTTGAGTGTGTACTTCATGGTTAGATTCCTCCTCCGGACTGGGTGAAAGCGAAGTTCGTCAGATACGTCGAGTACAACTGCACAAACTCCACGTCAAAGTCGGACAGTTTTGCCACCGCCGACTGGAAGGTCAGCGCGTCATCGGTGACCACATACACCGTGGTCACTGTTCCCGCTTCGCGTATCGCGTCGGCAAACGCTTCGACGGCCGCGACGTTCTCGATAACGCCGTGGCTTTCGGCCACGTCCCAACCCTTGTCTGGAATGGACTCGATAACCCGACCGAACTGGCCTGCACGGAGCCACAAAAGCGGCGCAACCCGCTTGTAGGCCAGCCCGTGACGGACCATTGTTGGAGGCTCATAGGTCAACGTGAAAAAGCGAGCGTTGGCCTCAAACCCGTCGGCCATAGGAAACTCGTCGGTGAACTTGTAGTCGCCCTTGATTGGGTCACCCTCCGGAGTTCTGCCGGTGATGGCCGACTCGATGCGTGGCTTGGTCACGTAGTCGCAGATACCGAGGCGTTCCCACTCGGGGTCGCCAGGTCGGAAGCCGTCCTTAGTGAGTTTCTTGGACTCTTCGAAACTCACCTCGTTGTTCGTCACCGAGATGGAGCGGCGCCGGCCACCGTCCTGCTTGTTGAGTCGCATGACGGCGTGGGCCGTCGTTCCCGAACCGGAGAAGAAATCGAGGACCGTGGCGTTGGGCTTGTCGGCCAGAAACGAAAGTAACGAGTCTTCTACAGCGTAAAGAGACTTGGGGAAGTCAAACCGTTTACTTCCCAAAAGGTTCTTGATGAGATTTGTCCCGTAGGCACCAGCGTCGTGACTCGTTTTGTCCCATACTGTCCTGGGTGCGGTCGCACGGCCTCCGACCGCGAGAACCTGTTTGGTTCCATCCGGATTTTCTCCAGCGACCTTAAAGCGGCCGCTTTCAACGTTCTTGTAAACGCCGCGGAGATACGATATGTGAAAAGGCTGATGGTCGTTTGTTGCGGCACTTACCCTTACGAATCCATCATCGACTAACTTTCGCAGGGTTTCCGGTCGAACACCCCACACCATTTCGGTTCCGTCTTTGCGCACGGGAAGAACGGCCACTTCCCCCGGCCGTTGCTCTGGTAGTTCATTTGATGAGAGGGCGTTACCGACTCGGCTGATACGTCCTGAGGCTTCATCAATGAAAATGGGGTAATACTGCCCAGGGCGGCCCGCGGACCGCATGCTCGAATCTTCATCTCTTCGGAGGTTCTGCCATCGTGCCGGAGCCTCCACGTTCTTGTCAGAAAGAGAAGCCGGGGCTGCATTGCCCAACATGGCGCAGAACATAAACTCATTTATGCGAGAGAACTCATTCTTTCTACTTGTACCGCGAGGACTGATATTCACGCTCACCATCTGAATCCGCGCCCCCGGGAACGTCTGCTCCAAAAGCAACCCGAGTCGCAGGTACTCTTTCTCGTCAATGGTGACAATGAGCACCGAGTCCTCCGGGTTTAGCAGTTCCCGCGCCAGCTCCAGCCTCTTCTCCATGAACGACAACCACTTTGAGTGGCGGTAGGCGTCCTCGCCGTCAACGTAGTCGTTGTTGTACTTCCAGTCCTTAGCGCCCGTGTTGTACGGCGGGTCAATGTAAATGCAGTCCACCTTGTGCCTATGTGTATAGGTCAGAAGGTTCAGGGCGTGCAGGTTCTCGGAGTTAATGACCGTGTGAAACGGCGCCTCAGGGTCTTCCGAGTTAACAACTTCGCCCGTCTGCACAAGACCGGGGTAGATAACGTCATCGTGCTGGGCCACCACGACAAGGTCTTCGACAAGAACCCCGTCTCGAAGTTCCGGTTCGGTGTCCTTGGCGGGCTTCGTTTCGACAACGACAGCCTTGGCGCCACCTTCAGCCTTACGGTCAATCTTGGCAACGGTCCAAAGAGTCTTGTCGCCGGACTCTTTCGAACCTCTCGGCGGCAAAATGTAGACCGTGTCCCCACGACGCACCGGCCTGGTAGGTAATTCAACAGCGTCCGGCAGATGGCGCTCAAAAACGAGGCCGAAGGAGCGCTTGTTCTGCGAATGGCGAATCTCGCGTTCGAGTTCGGCAGCGAATTTCGGGTCAAAGCCGCGGGCCTGCTGAAGCAGGTCAGTTAAGCGTGACATGGGGTCCTCTCTCTTGCTGGAATAAGCGTATCGAACCGTTTCGGAATACGAGCCGAGTGACGGAGTACCTTTTTCACCAGCCTGGCAGAGTCTTCGGGGTGGGCGAAAGAAAATGTGGTCGGGTGGTGGAAGGCAGGAAGCGGGCCGAATTTCCTTTCCGTAGTCCTGGGGCCCGGGTGGCGCGTACGTCCCCCTCAGTCCCAGCGCGAGGCGGTTTTCGTGTAGCGCGCGACTAGGCCTCTAATCGGGGCTAAAACACTGGTTTGCGCAGGTGAACGGCAGCGCGCGACCTGTACTGAGGTGACGTCATTTCGTCTGAACCTGAAACCCCCGTCCTAACGGTATGGCCGTGTGGGCGACATAATGCCGAAACATGGAAAACGACTACGAACCCGACTTTGAACTCGAAGACACTCTGCCCGACTCCACATGGGCAGCAGAAGCAGCGCCGGCAAACTTCTATTCGCGCAAGGTACGTGAGGTTTCCGACACGTACCCGTACCACGTTGACCGAGTCGAGGTGCGTGACGAGGACTTCAACCTCTTGTCGGTTCACTGGTCCGTCTCAGCCGCGTTAGGCGAGGTCGGTGAACGCATGGCACGCAAGGAGAAAGCAGCGGTGTACCTCGTCCGTTGGGAACGCATTGAGTCCGACGAAGACCCGCGGCTGCGTGAGACGTCCTAACTTCGTCTGTATTTCTTGCCCCTGGCCTAGCGACTTCAGCAACGAGGTAGGCAGGCTACTTCCCATGTCTCACCACACACCGCGCATGTCGGCCACCACCCGTTGCGCAAACACTGTTAAGACCACCCGTCCGACCACCGTTTTGCTCACCCAAGACCTGCACTTCGACCGCTCCGAGCTTGCTACGCTGACCCGCTTTCTCGGCCGGCACGAAAGTACCGTGCGGGTACTCGGCGCCGACGGCGAGCACTACAGCGTCGACACCGAGAAGGCGCATGAGTTCCTCGCGACGCTTGTCCGCTGTACCGACCGCCACACGGGCTTGCTCACCTTCGAAGCCGACGCTGACCCGAAGCGGCTGACGAAGCACGAGCGTCTCAACCTTGTGCCTTCTCGGCAGTTTGATTTGGAAGAGCTGCTCGCGCCAGACGCGCCTTCCGAGGACATCGCGCGAGTCAAGAAGGACACGCTGTTCACCGAAGACACTTGGGAAATCTGGGACCCTACCGGCACTGAGCTGCTTGGCCGCGCTAAGTCGTATGAGACGGGCAAGCACATTGTGCTCCGGCTGCGAGGCGAGGGGTTGAATGCCGTCCTCACCAAAACCACCCGCACGTTCCATACCGTCTAGCAGACCCTACTTCTCAACCCGCCTGGCCTGAGGCAAGCACCTTGGCCGGGCGGGTTTCGCGTTCGAGGTAGTCGTGCGACAGCGTCTATCCATTGACTCCGAACGGGCAGAGGCCACTCAAACCGCCACACGACACGAGAGCCGCTGCGGGGTGCGCGGCGACAGACAGACAGCCAGTCATGGCGCCAGGACTGTCTCGGTTGGCAAATCTGGGTTGAAACCGTGTGTCAGCCGGCCGGAGACATGAAGCAGTAGCCGTTTCGGTTTCCGCTGCGTGGGGGCTACTTTCGGGTGCAGGCTAGGATGAATTTGGAACTAAACAGAGAAAGTCGTGGAACTAAGTCTGGAACTAGGCCGCATTGGTAGTGGTCACGGAGTTTTCCGAAACCCCCGTTGTCTCGAAACATCGCTGTCGGTGGTGGGTCGAGACTTCGTTATTTTCCCTGATCGCGAGACTAAGCAGCTGAGGCAGTGAACTTCCGGACCAGGATCCGGGACCCGCGCACTCGCGAGGTGAGGCCGCGTTGACTGCGCCTTTCCCAAGCATCCAAAGGGCTAACCCGATGAAGATCGAGCCGGTACCCATGTCAACGAAGTGACCATACCGGGCCAGCAATCGAGAAAAGTCATCCACCGACAGCGCAAACCCGGCTGACATCACAAAGCCTACGGCCACGAGGGCGAGAGGATGACCACAATCCATTCCGATCTGCGCGACATCGGGCCCAGGTACTGCTACTGCAGCTGCGAACACGCCGATTAACGCGAGAAAAACGCAGAATGTCGTCACACGATCACTGCAAAGCCATGAGCGCGACCAGGAGCAGGAACAAGTTGTTGACAAGGTGCAAAATCAGCCCAGCCCACAGGGATTTGTGGCGTCTTGTCACCAGTGCGCAGCCCAAGCCGAACAGTGTCGCGTAGAGGATCACCGATGGGAAGACGTGAGCAAGACCGAAAGTCAAGGAGCTCAGCAGCACACTCAGGACTGCGGGCTCTACGGTGTCGAAATAGCCCATGAGCAGGCGCCTGAAGACGAGCTCTTCGAAGAAGGGGCCGAGAAGCACCTAGGTCGCAAGCGCGAGGAGTATGCCCAGGCCGTCCTCGAGTGGCGGATTTGAAGTCTCATTGTCCAACCCGAGTAAAGATCCGAAGAAGCCAGCGCCAATGGATGCGAGCAACATGATGCACGGCACTTCCCACATCAGATGCCTACCGTCGCCGCGCAGAGGATGAAATCCCAGCGCAATCCCTCGACGCTTCATATACAGAACGAGCGCCGCTGTCGCGAGTGCAATGCTCAATCCAACAGCGACAGGAAATAGGGCCAGAAGTCGGTTGTCTCCAACACCCAATTCACGCAATGCAAGCAGCACTCCGAGCGGGACAGCGACCAACGCAGCCGTCAACAAGAGACCGATGAGTGCGTCTCGCAGTTGAATGTTTTGCCCAGTGCTGTCAATGATCCTAGTCGAACCTCCTGGGCTGCTTCCGATATTGCCAGTCATTCCACTGCAGATACTTGGCTGGACTCAAAGACAGCTCCAAGAACACCGCGCTTTGGCTGCGCCGCATCAACAGGCCCTGTGTCACACTGTAGCTCTGTGAAGGTATTTCCCATCAACGACGGCAATTGGATGACACCGCATAGCGCCGGGGACACCCATCTTCTCCAGCCGACCTATTACGTGTTCTTTTGGGCCAGCGATGCGGACTGGGAAGACGTGCACATCCGTGAGGGTTTCAAGCTCATTGGCGCCAAGGATGTCGTAGAGGCGATCAGCTGGGAGCAGCAGCATGCGAACGGCCGCATGGCAGCGACGTTGCTTCCTGTGTCTCAAAAGATGGATACCGGCAGACACTACCGTGAGCTCTACCTTGTGCACGGAACGTATCCGCAGGGGTCTGAGCGCCCAAGCGAACCCGATTTCGCTTGGGAGATGTTCACGCCAGACCCCGAACCCGAATCCAACTAAACACGCCGCGTGGCAGCACGGGCGCTACGCGGCGTGTGCTCCGCTGCGCGAGCCGAACGCGTCCCACGTCAACCAGCGCCAGGCCTTTTCTAAAGGGCCCTGCCCGAATGCCCGCAACCAGACGGTGCTGATCACCGCTTGCGCAATGAGCATCACGATCACGACCAGCCAGGCCGTGACAAAGTCGGCGTCGCTCGCGTTGTCCTGCGCTGGAGGAATGCCCAGCAGCGGCCGAGCGGCGAGGATGATGAAGGTCGCGCCGATGTAGTTCGTCAGCGCCATGCGGCCAAGGGGCGCGAATACGGCTGCGAGTGCGTCACGCAGCGGGGTTCGAAGCATTACCAGTACGAGCGCTACCCATGTCGCAGCGAGAATGAAACCCGCGACAGAAGAAAGCGGGGTGAACCCTGCGCGAGCACGATCCTGGTATTGGAGGAACCCGGTGACCAAGGTCAGGGGTACCAACAGCAGGAGTGCGAGCGCGGCGGGCCGGGGGTTGATATCCAAGCGTTGCGGAAGGCCCCATTCGGCGGCTGCGAACCCGAGCAGCAGCAGCCCCGGAATGAGCAGCGTCCCGCCGAAGTAGACGCCGATGAGTGTGAGTATGACACCGAGCACTGTCGCGATTGGTCGCCTTCTCGTCTCGGGGAGGAATGTCAGCGGCAGCAGGAAGATCAAGCTAGAGAATGCGTAGTGCATCAGTGCCTCGCCCGGGTGCACCAGCGCGTGCAGGAATCCAAGGATGAGCAGTGGGATGAGTCGGCGCAGCAGCACGACCCACTCGCGGCGCTGCCTACGCCGTGCAGAACGCACGATCATTGCGAACCCGATGCCGAAGAGGAAGGTGAATACCGGGAAGAAGCGCTCATGCGCGAGGAGGTTGCGCAATGTCCACGCGATGGAGTCTTGCGTTGATGCGGGAAACATCATCCACAATTGGGTGATGTTGACAAAGGCGATGCCACACAAAGCGATGCCACGGATGACATCGAGTGAGAGCAGTCGTTCCTGTGCAGGCGTGGCGGTGGTGATAGTCAACGGAGGCATAAGCTGCGTGGTCCTTTCTTGAGGGTGTCCGATTCTTTGTGTGCGGGGGCTTGGTTTACAAGTAAGCCGCGAATCGGTCGGGGTAAGCCACGGCTAGTTGGTTGATGGCATGTTTCCACCCGGTGGCTTTCGCTCCTTCAATATAGCCGTTGCATTCAATGTCGCGCTTTGCTTTCTTCGCTCGCTGCGCAGCGCGCTTGTCCTCGATGTTGCAGATCATCAGCCACAGCGTTTTCAACGCCGCAGAATCGTTCGGGAACTGCCCGCGGTTACGGGTAGCTTTACGCAGTTCAGCGTTGAGCGATTCGATCGAATTAGTGGTGTAGAGTACCCGCCGTGCCGCAGGCGGGAACTGCAGAAACGGCACGAACCGCTCCCAGGCGTCGCGCCAGACTTTGACCGACTGCGGGTAGCGGCGACCTAGCTCAGAGGCTTCGAACGCATCCAAGGCGGCACGGGCGGTGTCCTCGTTTGCGGCCGTGTAGACCTCACGCAGCGCCCGGGAGACGGGTTCGCGGTCCTGATAGGACACCCACCGGTTCGCAGCCCGAATCAGGTGCACAATGCAGGTCTGCACCATGGAATTCGGCCAGGTTGCCTCTACTGCTTCCGGCAGGCCTTTAAGCCCGTCGCAGCACACGATGAACACGTCCTGGACGCCACGGTTGGCCAGATCTGCGCACACTGATGCCCAGAATGCGGCGCCTTCATTGTCAGCGATCCACAATCCCAGGATGTGCTTGATGCCGTCGATGTCGACACCGATCGCCATATAGCAGGCCTTATTGACCACGCGGTGGCCATCGCGGATTTTCACGCGTAGCGCGTCGAGGAAGATCACTGGGTAGAACTCGTCGAGCTGGCGGTTTTGCCAGATCATGACCTCGTCTAACACCGCATCGGTAATGGTGCTGATCGTATCCGGGCTCATATCCACCCCCAGGGTGGTCGCGAGGTGATGCTGAATATCGCGCACTGTCATCCCACTGGCGTATAGCGAGATAATCATGTCGTCTAGCTCGGTGAGCCGACGGGAGCCTTTGGGCACCATCTTTGGCGCAAACGTGCCGGCACGATCCCTCGGCATGGTCACTTCCACCGCGCCGTAGCCAGAATTAACGGTCTTGGTGTACGACCCATTGCGGTGATTGCTCTCCTGTGCGGTTTCCACCCGGGCCTTCGCCTTACGGTCGGCATGGCCGTAGCCCAAATGTGCATCCATCTCCGCCTGCAGACCAGCGTTAATCGACGCCTGCAACAGACCTTTGACCAGGTCGCTTGCATCATCAGCAGAGGTCGACAGCTCGCTAATCAGGCTGGCCAGCTCAGGATTTTCCATCAGCTTCTCGCTGATCTCGTTGACCCTCGCCGGGTCATGGCCTTTCTTCGGTGACACCGTAGTCATTATCGGTGAAACTCCTTCAGATCAAAGCCTCACACACAAACTTCCTGACACCCTCCATCACGGTTTTGAGCCCCTTTGAACGACGGACCTCTACAGAGCCATCTCCGTTGCGCCCAATGATTTCGATTTCACCGCGTTCAATATCTTGCAACTTTCCGCTCGTCAGGTAGTAAGGCGTGAATCCTTTGGATTTTGAACCGACTGCTTTTGCGAAGCCCTTCTCCACGCGTTTCATCAAACTCGGTGGAGTTAGGCCCCAAATCATTTCGGTGCCGTCGGGTTTGACGGGGAAAACGGAAACACAGCCGTCCGGAGCTAGGACCGATTCTCGTGGTACATCATCTGCTAATGGAGCACTTGTCCCCACAATTCGTCCATCGCTTTCCGATACGTAGATAGCATAAAATTGGTCTGGCCGACTTCCACGTTTTGAAGTCATCTCGAACCTGCGCAGGCTGTTCCACCGCACTTTTTCCGACGAATCGACTTTGAGAACCAGGGGCTCAATTTTCGATGACCCAAATTGGACAACATAGATATACTCATCCGTCCGTGTGAACTGATTCGACCTAATCGCTCCAGTTGGGTTAATGAGCGAACTCACCATCTGAATCCTCGCCTCCGGGAACGTCTGCTCCAGCAGCATCCCTAACCGCAGATATTCCTTCTCGTCAATGGTGACAATGAGCACCGAGTCCTCGGGGTTGAGTAGCTCCTTGGCGAGTTCCAGACGCTTCTCCATCATCGACAACCACTTCGAGTGCTTGTACTGGTCATCGCCGTCAACGTAGTCGTTGTTGTACTTCCAGTCCTTGTCGCGGGTGTTGTACGGCGGGTCGATGTAGATGCAGCCCACCTTGTGGCGGTGCGTGTATGTGAGCAAGTTCAACGCGTGCAGGTTCTCTGCATTAATGACCGTGTGGAAAGGCGCCTCCGGGTCAGACGAGTTCACGACCTCACCGGTCTGGACGAGTCCGGGGTAGATCGTGTCGTCGTGCTGGGCGACAACGACAAGGTCATCCACTTTCACCGCGTCTCGCAGCTCCGGTTCGTTGCCCTGTCCGGGTTCCGCTTCGAGGACAGTTGAGGTGGCTCCGCCATCGGCCTTGCGGTCAATCTGCACGACCTTCCACAGTGTTGGGTCTGTGGGCGCCACTGTGCCACGGGGAGGGAGGATATGGACCGTGTCACCGCGGCGGACAGGCCGCGTTGGCAACTCAACGCCGTCCGGCAAATGCCGCTCAAAGACAAGGCCGAAGGTGCGCTGGTTGGTGGCGTGGCGAATCTCGCGTTCTAGCTCCTGAGCCATGCGGGGGTCATAGGCCCGGGCCTGGGCGAGCAGGTCGGTCAGTCGTGACATGGGTGTCCTCTCTAGTGCTGTTTCAAGGTTAACGAACCGGAACGAGATTTCGGTTCGGGACTCGAAGCGAGCAGCGAACAGCGTTTGATGACCAGCCTGCCTGAACGTATGCCGCCGCCGGAAAGAAAGTGAGCCCATTGCACAACTACCCGTCACATTCAGTGCCAGAGAGCCGGAATCCCCTCCATACGTTGTGGAAATCGCATAGCGCGCGGCACTGGCCTAAAAGTGCGGAAAATTTACCGTTTAGCCAGTTCAGATGCACCGCGCGACATTGTCGAAATCGGCATGCTAGGATATGCGATTATGGAATCGTATGGAAAAATCGAAAACCTTGATCCACACAAAATCGCGGGTCAGAAAGCTGCCGATACACGGTGGGGCCGCACAGTCGAGAGGGCCACACACCAAGGTCAAATCCATCTCGATGACATCACACTGGATTGTTTCGTCATCGAAGATGGCCGCCGCATTATCAGTCAGGCCTCTATCATGGCTGCGCTTGGCAGATCGACTTCGTCGGGCCGGCGAACGCGAAACGACAATATGCCACCGTTTGTCGAAGCGAATAACCTCCAGCCATTCATTACACCCGAGCTCAGGGAGAACCTAGAGCGCATTGAATATCGTGTTGGGGATGAAAAGCAGGTTCGTAGCGGGTACAACGCGGAAATCCTGCCGCGCATTTGCAATGTCTACCTTGCTGCTGATGACCACGGCGTTCTTACGGCAAACCAGCGTCCGGCGGTAATGGCCGCCCAGGTGCTTGTCCGAGCTCTAGCTCTTGTCGGCATCACAGCACTCGTTGACGAGGCGACCGGCTACCAAGAAACACGAGCCGCGAACGAACTGCAAAGGTTGCTCGACGCGTATGTGCATGAGGAGTTCAAGCCTTGGATCAAGAGATTTCCAGAGGTCTTTTTCAAAGAGGTGTACCGCATACACGGCTGGGAGTTCTTTCCCGGAAAAACCAAACACACCCCATACGTTGGGCATTTCATCAATGAGTACATTTACAAGCCGATGCCAGCGGGAGTGCTCCAAAGGTTGCGGGAATTGAACCCTATCAATGAGCAAGGGAATCGGGCACGGAAGCACCACCAACACCTCTCGGAAGATATGGGTGTCAAGCACCTTGAGCGGCAAATCTCAACGGTCGTGACACTCATGCAGGTTTCGGACGACAAGCAGGAGTTTGAACAGCTCTTCAATAAGGCTGATTCACGCAATCGTCCAGTGCAGACGATGATGAAGTTTTGAGACATCAAGGATCAATCTGTTACCCCCGCCCTAGCGCCAAAGGGACTGTCGACGACATGCTCAAGGCATGACCTCACACCACGACAATTCCTGGGCTGCCGAAGCCGCGCCCGATAGCTTTTACGCATTGACACCAAGTGGAACCGCCCCGTACCCCGCGACGGGGTCTCGCCTCGAAGTCCGCGACGAGAACTTTCATCTGCTTTCCGTCCACTGGTCGGCGGCCGCAGCGCTCGGCGAGACTGGCGAAAGGTTAGCCCGCGGTGAGAATGCTGCTGTGTACCTTACGCGGTGGGACAGGATCGAAACCGACAACGACCCGCTACTCAAAGAGACGTCCTGACCTCTACCGAACCTTGCACCCCTGTGGTTGTTCGCCACCCTGGGCTCTAGGCAGGCTGCTGGCGTATGAGCCACCACCACCACTTTGACGAATCAGACATCGAGTTCCTTTCCGTACCGGTTCCGAAACGGCGGCATCCCGAGTCAGTGCTTCTCCATCTCGACCTGTTCCTCGACCGCGACGAGCTCGCCCACATGAACGTGTTCCTCGGTCGCAACGCCGAGACCGTGCGCCTGCTCGGTCCTGACGGTGAACACGTCGAGTTCGACGTGGCCGAAGCGAAGAAGTTCCTCACTTTGCTCGTGAAGAACTGCGACCGCGCCACCGGTCTCGTGGCGCTTGAAGCCGACGCAGACCCTCGGGACTTGTCGATGTGGGAGCGCTCGCGGCTCGTCGCCGAAACGCACATGGAGCACGACACTCTCGTCGCCGACACCGGCGTCTACGAGGATGCCCCGCGCGAGCTCATCGACCCTCGCTTCGGCAAACAGACCTACGAGGTTTGGACAGAGTGTGGCACCGAGTTTCTCGGCCGCACGAACAAGCTCGCGCTTGCCTGGAAGATCGCGGAGAACTGCCGGAAGGAAGGTCTGCTGGCGGTGGTGTGCCAGACGCGAAGGTGGTTTGTACCGACCGACGACTAGACAGTGGCACGGTGATTCTGTCCCGCCAAGAGCGAACCCTTCACCCCCAGACACGATTGCTCGCCCGCAACCCAAGGCACACTGGGACCATGACGAACGACTACCAGCCTGACGACTTCGACGCTCACGAAAACGACGACCATGACGACATCGACCCCCTCGACCGGCCAATTTCAGACTTCACTGATGACGAGCTAAACAGCCTTCTTTACAAGCACTACCCAAACCTGATGGCTGAAATCGCAGAAACAACGCGGAAGGCCTACTCCCCAATAGACGCCGAGTTCCTCAAATCCATAAGCCGAGCCAACATTCCGAACCTTGGGTTCGACTACTCCAGCCTGTTCGAGGACATGGTGCCTAAGATTGACCTCTCGGCTTACGCTCCGAAGATCGAGCTGCCACCCATTTCGGACGAACTGCAAAAAACCCTCGACCAGGCGTACAAGGGCATCTCCGAAAGCGTCGCCGTCTTGCCAGGCGTGGAAGCCGTCCTTCAAAGCGCGAGAGAGCTTTCGGAGCAGTACGCAGGATTGCTTCCCTTCGCCCGGCGGGAACCCCTGCCGTATCTCCAGAGCTTCAACGACGAGTTCCTCGCCGTCTACGCCTGTCTCGTACTCACCGCGGCCCGAGTTGAAAACCTGATGGCCGACCTATGCCAGCACCACTTCGGTGAAGGAGAGCTGCGGGGCGCCACGCACCGAGCACAGAAAATGGCCAGAGGGCTACGAAAAGCACTCGCAAACGAAGCACCGTGCGCAACCTGCCGCGGCATAGCGGAAGACCTGGAAGAGCCAATTGACATGAGGAACACCTTCGTACATGGGAGCTGGGAGGCCGGCGCTGACATTGCC
Source organism: Corynebacterium sp. CCUG 71335 (assembly GCF_024454075.1). Taxonomy (NCBI): domain Bacteria; kingdom Bacillati; phylum Actinomycetota; class Actinomycetes; order Mycobacteriales; family Corynebacteriaceae; genus Corynebacterium; species Corynebacterium sp. CCUG 71335. The sequence continues at coordinate 145,037 of NZ_JAGPYY010000003.1, read as the reverse complement.
AGTGAGGAAGAGAAGGCACGGCAGGCTCTCGTTGACCGTGCGCTAGGCGACAGTCGCGTGAGAAAGCGCAGGCTCTTGGACAAGGGTCAACTTGAAGCACTCGCCGCTGGTTGGAAAGACGGCGACGAGAACGCCCTCGATGACCTTTTCGAAGAGCAGATCATCTCCCTCGGCATCGTCACGGCCTACGCCGAGATTTTCACCGAGTTCGGCGACGCGCTGGAGGACGAATTGATCTTCCACGAGCGGGAGCAGTAAGGCCGCGCAACAGGGATCGGCGGATTGGTCAATCTCCTGGTAGCGGGCACGCGTTGGAACCAAATGCCGAAGGCCGTGGAACTAAGGCTGGGACTGCGCCGCGTTGGTGGTGGTCAGGGAGTTTTCCGAAACCCCCCTTTCTCCGATTTCCTGCCGGTTTGGCGTAACGGCGGTAGTGTGACCTAAGTCAACCGTCTAGGAAAGGAAAAGCTGTGTTTGGTTTCTCTTTAATCACCATTATCGTTGCTGTTATCGCCCTAATCGTCGGAATCGTTTTGGGCATCGCCATCGGCAAGAACAACAACCCCCGAGTCTAGAACCAAGACCCTAGCGGCGGAGTTGGCGTGACATGGCGCCGTTAACTCCGGACCCGGGGATGTCTTCAAACCCCTCCGACATGTGGAGCTGCCGGGCAAAATTCCCCTCTTCAACGGATAAACTGACCGCATCGACCCCTTGCTGCCGGGAAACGTCAACAAGCTCCCGCAGAAGCTGACGGCCAAGCCCTTGACCGCGCGCATTGGGATGAACCCACAGGCTCAACTCGGGGATATCCGCATCAACGTACCCGAATCCCGGGTTCTCAGCTGGCAGGAAAAACGCCCACGCGACGCCAACAGCTCGACCATCCCTCTCCGCTACAATCCCGAAGTCCCCGCGCTCAGGATCAAACTCGAGGTAATGAGCTAACGCTTCGGTCTCCCTGACCTGATCAAGGGTGAACCGGTCACCGTCCCAATTCACGTTCCCGAGCGTGGCCTGCTCCAGTAATACGCGGTCGCCGTCTGACAGCGGCCGGAATACTGCGTCGATCATGGTTCTCTTTCTACTGCGCGGGGCCTTAGTCTTGCCGCATGACCTGTCCGTGGCACCAGATAGCCTGCACAAAGCGAATATTTCCGGAGGGGCACCGTACGGTTTCGAACTTCCCGCTCCCACCGTTGAAGGCACATTCGTGAACGAGGACGCGCACGCACAACCCATCCACGAGCCCTTCGTCGACTATCTCAACCGCGTGTTCCGGTCTGGCGGTTTTCCAGGCCAGCGCGTTTCCGCCCCCGATGGCTTTCGGGAAAAGTACTCCGCCGGCCTGATGAGGCTGTAGACCGATTAGAAAGGCTCGGGCTTTGTCTCGTTCTTCGGGGTCGACTGCCAGGTAATGGCCGCGCCCGCAACGGTCACCAAGGCAATGCCGACGACCATGCGCACGGTGAGCTGGTCGCCGGCGAAGAGCCATCCGAGCAGAGAACCAAGCACAGGATCAAGAGCAAAAAGCGTGCCGACGACCTGTGCCGAGGAGAACTTCGCCGCCAATGTGTCCGCAATGTACGGAATGACCACTCCCACAACTGCGGCAATGGTGAGGATCAGCCATGCGCGCTTATCGACGTTTCCAAGCACCGGCGCAACCAGTGGGAAGGTGAGAATCGCGGCGACTGCTACGGAGATTGCTAAGTCCCCAAGCCCGCCTTCGGCCTTTCCAACGCGTTCAGCGAACACAGTGTAGGCAGCAAAGAAGCCTCCCCCAATGAGACCGAATGTGATCCCGAGCGGGTCCAGACCTGAGGAAGGGCCCGTGATGAGCACGATCCCTGCAAACGCCACGAGAGCCCATACCCTGCCCTGCCAGAACTTGATCCCAAAAAACGACACTAAGCACGGGCCGAGGAAGTCCAATGTGACCGCGACGCCCAACGGGATACGGGCGACCGCAGCAAAGAAGAATTGGTTCATTGCCGCCATGGCCGCACCGTAGATGACGGCATTGATCCATCGTTCGCGGCTGAGCTTGGTGAGCCTTGGCCGGAAGATGACGAACAGGAACGCCGCAGAGAGGGCAAGACGAAGCGTCGACACAGCCACCGTGCCAAGCTGAGCAAACAACGTCGAGGAAATGACGGACGATGATTGGTTCCCCAACGATCCGATGAGGATGAGGATCACTGGGCGCAGCGGCGATACGGCGCTGCCCTCTTGTGCACTAGCAGGCATGGTTACCGCTCGTCGAGTGCTTTCTGCAACGCTTCCTCAGTCTCCGGTGAGAAGGCGACAAAGCGGACCTCGTCCATTTCGACGCCGGACTCGGTGACGCCTTCGATGGCGCTGGCAGCGGCGTCGTCAAGCGGCCAACCGTAAACACCGGCGCTCACCAGCGGGAAAGCAATAGTGCGGGCACCGATTTCGCCTGCTACCTCCATGGAGCGGCGGTAACACGATACGAGTTCTTGACGCGTGCCGCGACCGTGCACTGGACCGACAGTGTGAATGACCCATGTGGCAGAAAGGTCGCCCGCGGTAGTCGCTACAGCGTCACCGGTGGGTAGCCCGTCGGGGCACTGCTCCGCACGGACTTTCTTGCAGGCAGCGAGGACAGCCGGGCCGCCAGCACGGTGGATCGCCCCGTCGACCCCACCTCCCCCGAGGAGGGAAGAGTTGGCGGCGTTGACGATAGCGTCGACAAGCTCTCGCGTGATGTCTCCGCGAATGACAGTGAGTTTCATGACTCTGCTAGTTCGCGGGTTTGATCTCGCTCTCGACGACCCACTTGTGGTTCTTCATGGTCATGCCGTCGGCCTCAACGTCGACCATGTAGACAGTCTCATCGGTAGAGCTGTCGATCGTGGCTGTCGCACCCTTCATGCCCTTCATGTGCTCGGCGGTGACAACTTTCTCGGTGCCGTCGGCCAAGCGCTCCTCGCCAGCATCCTCGAGCTCCTGCTGAACAACCCACTTGTGGTTGGTCACACGCTCGCCACCGTCGGTCGGGTCGTAGGAGATGGCGTAGGTGTACGTGCCATCGAAAGCGCCGACGATGGTGGCCTCCGCACCGTCCATGCCGGGCATGTGGTCCGCGGTGAGAATGACTTCCGTACCGACGGGATAGGTCGGAGCGGAAGCCTCTGTCATGCCTTCGGGGGCGGGCCCACCGTCTTCAGCGTGCTCGTGGCCCTCGTGGCCGCCGTGGTTGTGGTCGCTGGCGTCGTCTCCGTGCTCGTGGTTCTGTTCCGCGCTCGTCTCCTCCTGGACTGTGGTCTCAGGGGTCTGAGGCACCTCAGTATTCTCGGAGGAGCATGCAGTAGCAGCGAACAAACCCGCCACTGCAACGGTTGCGATTGCCATGGTCTTGCGTGTGGTCATGATGTGTACCTCATTCTGCGTAGGCGGACGGTAACTGAACCATTCTACATGCGCTTCGTGCTCGTTCCGTTCGTCACGATCATCTTCATGCTCGGTTTCACCTTCCCGATCAAGGATTCCCGTCAGCTGTGGACATCGGCACCGAAGAGATAGACAGAGGTTCATGGCACGTGCGGGCGAACGGGGCCTTGAAGGTCACGCCCTGGGGGTCATAGCACGTGGGCCCCAGAAGGCGCCCCGCAGGACCTTGTAAAGCCCAGCCGCCTAATCGTCCGTCCCCATCACCGTGGCGGCTGCGAGCAGCACGGAGATCGAGCCACGGTCCAAAGACGGCTGGATCTGTGGCACAAATCCCTTGGAGTGGTTCGGCGGGCCAGCCTGCCCCTCTTCAAAACCGGACCAGCCGATGAAGAAGTACGGTACGTCCCAGGCGTTCGGGATGATCGGGAAGTCTTCGGAGCCGGGGAACCCGGGACCGTACTGCACCAGATCCTCACCGAAGAACTCGGTGAAGGTGTCTTTGACCCGTTCAGTGAGCTCCGGGTCGTTGTAGACCACCGGGACGGAGTCGAGGTATTCGAACTCCGGCGGCTGCGGGCAGTTGCCCGCTTCGCACTCGGCGGTGACCACGCGCTTCATGATGTTCTGGATCTGCTCGGAGATCGCGTCAGTGGAGGCACGGGTGTTGATGCCTAGTTCCACCATGTCCGTAATTGAGTTCGAGGTGGTTCCGCCGTTGATGGAACCGACGGAGATGATGGCGATCTCCAACGGGTCGACCTCGCGCGCGACGGCGGCTTGCAGGCGGGTCACGATCGACGCGGCAGTTGGGATCGGGTCGACGGAGCGGTGCGGAAGCGACGCGTGCCCGGACTTACCGTGGATGCGCACTTTCCAATTCGATGCGGCGGTGGTCATGCGCCCAGGGGTGAAGATGAAGCCGTACGGCGGGTCCTCGGCGAAGATGTGCTGACCGAAGACGTAGTCTGGCTTCGGCAGCCTATCGACGAGACCATCCTCGACCATGCGGCGCGCCCCTCCGCCGGCTTCCTCACCGGGCTGGAACAGCGCGATGAACGTGCCGGACCACAGGTCCTTGTTGCGCACTAGTGCACCGACCGCACCGAGCTGGGCGGTGGTGTGCATGTCGTGGCCGCAGGCGTGCATCTTGCCTAGCTCGTACGGTGCGGCGTAGTCGACGTCGGATTCTTCGGTGATCGGCAATGCGTCGTGGTCAGAACGGAACAGGACTACCGGGCCTTCACCGTTTTGGATGACAGCGACTTTGCCGGTGCCAGCGAATGTCTGCACCTCGAGGCCTAAGCGCTTGAGTTCTTCCTCAATGCGCGCGGCGGTCTCGTGCTCCTCCATCGAGAGCTCGGGGTGTTGGTGGAACCACTTGTACAGTTCCTCGCGCTCAGCCCGCGTGTTTTCCAGAGTGTCAATCAGTTTCTGAAAGTTCTCGGTGGCCATTGGGATACCTCCTTAGATGAAAGGGTTCTACCTCCCAGCCTAGGCCCGTGGACCGCCACGCACGTGCGGTTTTAGGCCCGGGGATACCGTTCCAGAATGCTGTTGGATTCGTGGGTGGAGGGGGTGGTCCAGGAGCCGTCGATAAGCATTTGCTCTTTGCGCGCCTGCCAGAACGTCGCGTTGCGGATGCCCACTGCCTCCGGGTCGAACTGCGGGTCGAGGCCAGCCTTCTTCTGGCGGCGGTAATCCCAAAGGCACTTCAGTGCGGGAACTTGCAGCACGAGGATGGCAACGATGTTCAGCCACGCCGTCACGCCGACGCCAATGTCGCCGAGCGCCCACGCTGTGCCCGGAGTCGTGGTTGCACCGACCCACACAGACACGAGAATCAGACCGCGCAGGAACCAAATGACCACGCTGCGGGCGGTGTCGTTCTCGATCCACCGGTTGAGGTAGCTGAAGTTGACCTCTGCCATGTAGTAGTAAGCGACGATCGTGGTGAAGGCGAAGAAGAGAATGGCCAACGCCACGAAGCTCGCGCCGAAGCCCGGGATCAATGTGTCAAGACCCGACTGGACATAGCCGGGGCCGACAGCGATCGTCTCGGAGATCGCACCGGAGTAGCGGACCGGGCCTTCTTCGTCGCCTTCGAAGACGCGGTACATATCGGTGGAGATGATGATGAATGCGGTCGCAGAGCAGACGAGCAGCGTATCGACGTACACGGCGAACGACTGCACGAACCCCTGCTTCGCCGGGTGGGACACCTCAGCAGCAGCGGCCGACTGCGGGCCGGTGCCCTGGCCAGCCTCGTTGGAGTAGATACCGCGCTTGACACCCCACAGGATGGCGGCGCCGAGCATACCGGAGAACAGTGCCTCGCGATCGAACGCGGAACGGAAGATCAGGCCGAAGACATCGGGAATCTCCGACGCGTTCACAAACAGAATGATCACGGCGACCAGGATGTACAACACCGCCATGAAGGGCACGACCATGGACGCGAACCAGGCGATGCGCTTGACACCACCGAGGATGATGACAGCGAGCAGCGCGACCATCACCAGCGCAGTCGCCCACGTGGGAACGCTCCATGCATTATCGACGGCTGCGGCCACACCGTTGGCCTGAACACCCGGCAAGAAGTACGAGGTAGCCAGGATCATCATGACCGCGAAGAGGACAGCGTAGACGAGCGCGAACGGACGGGCCTTGGTGTGGGAGTACGCCTTCTCGATGTAATAGGCAGGGCCGCCGCGGTATTCACCCGTGTCACGATCCTTCTCCTTATACACCTGGGCCAGGCAGCATTCGACGAAGGAGGTGGCCGAACCCAGGAAGGCCACCAGCCACATCCAGAACACCGCACCCGGACCACCGAAGGCGATGGCCGTGGCCACACCAGAGATGTTTCCTACGCCGACGCGGCCAGCCAGCGAGACCATTAGCGACTGGAACGAGGAAATTCCCGATTCAGAGTCCTCCCCCGAACGAATTTGTTTGATCATGTCTGGCAAGCAACGCACCTGCAAGAACAACGTCACGGCTGTGAAGTACACGCCAGCACCTAGACAGAGGAATACGAGCGCATTCGACCAGATCAGGCCTTCAAGCGTGCTGATGAGATCTTCCATGGGGGTCCTCCCACGTCGGCGAGTCCTAAATATTGGTCAAACTATAGACCATGGGAAGCGCCCACTATGCGCTCCTGCCCATATTTTCCGCAGTTACCCCCAACCGAGCGCACACGCAGGGCCCGATATTCAAATGACAGGACAATTGAGCTCCACTACCCATCCAGAAAGAACATACGTCACTTCTGTCACATCAGTAACAGATGTGACGCTATCCGGTGGAAACTCGACCTCGCTGCTCCACCGCATCGACCGCGCGATCGCGAAGGGCGATCTCAACCGCGGCACCACTACCGTCTTGATCTCCACCGGCTTCAACGACTACGCACCCCTGAACGTGCTCAACTGTGCCTCCGGAGACTTCCGTGACATCCAGAACGTCTACGTCCGCAACCTGCACACCGCTGCCGGCAAGATTCGCCGCATTGCCCCTAACGCCCGCATTATCATGCCCGGCCTGCTCTCCATCTCTGAGCCCACCGGCCTGCAGCGCATCTGCTTGCTCAACGTGATTCCGAACATGCCCGGGGGCATTCCGCTTGGCCATCTTCAGGCGATGGAACTGGGTGCTCGCGATGCCCAGATGCGTGCAGCGCGTGAGATCGGCGCCACCTTCATTGACATCAAGAACGAATCCCGCAACAACCATTCCTGCGCGCCGGACAAGAACCGCTGGGTCGCCGGGTTCATCGACACCACCACCGAGAACTACAACATGGCCTACCACCCCTCCCACGCTGGTTCGCGCTACGTGGCTACCCGTGTGAACCAGGTGCTCTAGCGCCCGCGAGGACGCCCTCTGAAACCACGCCGCTCCCCGCTAGCTGACCGGGTTTAGTCTGAAAGACATGGTCTCCCCCACCCCGCAGCCCCTCGCACTTGTCTGGTTCCGCGACGACCTCCGGCTCACGGATAACGCCACCCTCACGTGGGCAGCGCAGCACGGCCATGTGGTCGGGCTGTTCATTTTCGAGGAGATCGATGCCGCTCGCCCACTGGGTGCCGCAGCGGCGTGGTGGCAGCGTGAAAGCGTCCGCAAACTACACGCTGATCTGGCGCAACGCGGTGTACACCTGATCATCGAGCACGGTGATCCCCGTGAGATCGTCCCGAGGATCGCCGCAGAGCTGGGTGCCACGGCGGTGACGTGGAACCGCCGCTACCACCTCCCCTTCCGCGATGTCGATGCTGAACTCAAGCGCACATTGGCGGGAACGTGCGAGGTCACCTCTCACCCCGGCTACCTGCTGAACGAGCCGTGGACTGTGCAGACAGGTAGTGGCACGCCGTTTAGGGTGTTCACGCCGTATGGCAAGGCGTCGCAAAGCATGCTTATCGACGCTCCACCCACCCCCCTCCCCATCCCCGACCTCCACGGAACCGGCGCGACGAGTGCACCACCGACCTTCGAGGAGCCGTTCTGGGCGGTGGAGACCCTCGCCAAGCACTGCCATCCCGGTGAGACGCAAGCGCAACGGAGGTTCCGTGACTTCCTCGACGGATTGGCGGATACGAGCTACAAGGACAGCAACGACATCCCCTCGGTTGATGCGACGTCGGGCCTGTCAGCGCACCTGCGCTTCGGGGAGATCAGTCCCGCCCAGACCTGGGCGGAGACGGCCGCTTTCGCAGACGCCAATCACACCGTCGCCGCAGATGCCTGGGCGTTCTTGCGCCAGCTGCTGTGGCGAGATTTCGCGTGGCACCGGCTCTACTACATTCCCAACTTGGCCACGCACAATGTCCGCGAGCAGTTCAACGCGTTTCCCTGGGCGTGGACGGACCAGGCCACCCCTGGCTCCACAACGCGAGCCTTTGCCCACCCCAAGATGGTGCCGAACGATCCGGACGAAGCCCAGCACCTCGATGAGCTCGCCCTGTGGCAGAAAGGTGAAACAGGAATCCCAATGGTCGATGCCGGGATGCGCGAGTTGTGGGCCACCGGAACGATGCACAACCGGGTGCGGATGGTCGTCGGCAGCTGGCTGACAAAGAACCTCGGAATCCACTGGCGTCACGGCGAAGAGTGGTTCTGGGACACGCTTGTCGACGCCGACTACGCTTCCAACCCCTTCAACTGGCAATGGGTCGCCGGCTGCGGCGACGATGCCGCACCCTATTTCCGCATCTTCAACCCCCTTCTCCAGGAGGAGAAGTTCGACCCTCAGGGGCTCTACATCAACCAGTGGGTGCCGGAGCGACACACCCCGATGTACCCGGAGCCGATGGTCGACGTCAAGAACTGACTAACGGGCGGCGGTAATCCAGTTCACGGCCTCACCGTAAGAGACCTCGCCGTACTGGCCGTGGTTGTAGACGCTCATCAACAGCGGCAGCGTCGTGGGTGAGCGCATTGCGACGATCGCCGCCAGCTCGGTGATCGGCACCTGCCCCCTTAGAGCGGCCACGCGCAGCATGGGGTCGACGTGGCGGCGCCATTCGTCGGGAAGCGAGCAGATCGGGTCGTCGGGGCGGCAGATATCCAGCACGCGCGGACCTAGCTCACCGTAACCACCCTCCAGTGTCTCCAACGCGCCCTGATCGGCGGCCGTGGCACCAGCGCGGAAGTGGCCACCGTTGTCAGCCAGGTGGGGGTTGGAGATCAGCGCAGCTGAGCGGAACTTCTCCTTCTGGATCGGCCCGCGGTCGTGGGCGATGTCGTTAATCAGCTGCGCACCGATGCCAGCTCCTTCAGAGAAGCCGGTAATGCTAAAGGTCGCATCCGGGCACATTCGGGACAATCGACGCATCGTCGCAGAAGCATCGTTATATCCTGCACGCGCGGAATCCGTGTACGTCATCAGCGTGAACGGCACGGCCGGGTAGGTGATCCACACCGGCTGCGTCGTCCCACCGGTGCGCTGGTGCACGCGCTGCGCCACCGGAGTCACCTTCGGGCCGACAGGAGCCTTCTCCGGGAGGAACGAAGCAGTGTTGGCACCACCGGGAATAGTAATGAGGAACTCGCGCGAGCACGTGTTCACATTCGGCGACTCCAGCACCGAGCTCATATCCTGAGCACTCGCCTGCGCAGCACCGCCCGCTACAAACCCAAGCGCGACAGCGACCGCCGCAATCTTCTTCAGCAACATTCTCTTATTCCTCGCGCCCCGTGAGGCATCGGTTTCCGCGTAAAGACCAACTAAGAATAAAGCACATACAAGGAAACCCCAACAGGAAACGGCCAGTTTGCTCTCAGCACAGTTTCGTCGGGGGCAACCGCGGGGTACACTGCCCGCATGCGCAAATCCATCGTTACTAAAGCCGTCTCCGTCGCCACCGCGGCTGCCCTGACCCTGGGAGCTTTCCCCGCCGTGGCAGACGCACAGGACAAGATCGGAAAAATCTCCGCGGAAATCACCACTGGCATCGAACGCGGCCTAGATCCCGAGAAGTCGGTTCTGCAGGAAAACTCCAGCACCAAGGACTTCTTCAAAAATGGCCTCGAGCCCTTTGGGGATATGTCCTCTATGGACACTGCGACGAGCTCCGAGGGCTTGACCCGCGCCATCCTCAACTACGTCATCATCGCAGCGGGCATCACCATCATCGGACAGATCATCCAGCTGGTCATGGCGAACCTGCCGCGCTAACCCGCATGCACGCTCGTTCCGAGAGGGACTGAGCCAAGACCGAGGCATACAATTTCTTCACTCGAAGGCATTGTATGCTTCTTCTATGTTCAAACCTTTCAAGGTGGCAGCCTGCGCGGCCAGCATTGCGTCGATAAGCATGCTCGCTGGTTGCGTCACCAACGTCGAGGGCGGACACCCTGACGGTTGGAAGCAGATCACGCCGGATGAGGTTCCCGGGATCGCCGCGATGGTGCCTGAAGATATACAGGCATCCGGCACCCTGACAATCGGTACCAACCCCCCGTTCGCTCCTTTTGAGTTCAAGGACTCGCAAGGCCGGATGATTGGTCTGGAGATGGATCTCGGCCACGCCCTCGCCAGCGTTATGGGTCTGGAGTTCCAAGCTCAGGAGCAGGATTTCTCCATGATCTTGCCCGCCGTTCAGGCCGGAACGCTCGACGCGGGAATGTCTGGCTTCACTGACACGGAGGAACGGCGCGAGAACTTCGAGTTCGTCAACTTCCTGTACGCCGGCATCCAGTGGGCGACTCAGCCCGGCAGCGGGGTCGACCCGGAGAACCCCTGCGGGCTCACCGTTGCCGTGCAGCGCACGACGGTGTCAGAGACTGACGACATTCGCCCGAAAGCCGAGAAGTGCGAAGAGGAAGGCGACCCGATCACGATCCTGTCTTACGACACGTCGGACAATGCCGCATTGGCAGCGCTCGTCGGGCGCGCTGACGCGCTTAGCGCAGACTCACCTGTGTCGGCCTGGGCCGTGGAACGCTCGGACGGCCAGCTCGAGCTCACCGGCGAGATGTTCGACGCCGCACCCTACGGCATCGCGGTGCCGAAGGATTCGCCGCTGACGGAAGCGCTCGCCGCAGCCATGCAACACCTTATTGATACGGGCGAATACCAGCGCATCTTGGAACAGTGGAATGTGGAAACCGGCCTGTTGGATGAGGCCCTGATCAACGAGCAGCCAGTGGGAGGACACTAATGGCTCAACGCAACGAACGCCCACAACGCATCGAGGCTAAACCGCTGCGCCACCCGGGACGCTGGGTCGCCGCGGTGATCCTGTTGGTGCTTTTCGCGCTCTTCATCTTCGACGCCGCGCGCCGCGAGGCCTACGGCTGGGGCACTTACTTCGCGTACCTTTTTGACACCCGCATCCTCACCGCCGCCGGCCACACCCTGGCGCTGACGGTGCTGGCCATGATCATCGGTGTGGTGCTCGGCGTGATCCTGGCAGTCATGCGCATGTCGCCGAACCCAGTGTTCAAGTCCATTGCGTGGCTGTACCTGTGGGTCTTCCGGGGTACCCCGGTGTATGTCCAGCTGGTGTTCTGGGGACTTCTCGGAGCGATCTACCAGTCCGTCAACCTCGGCTTCACTGAAATCTCCATGGAGGCACTCACCTCCTCCGCTTTCGCCCTCGCGGTGCTTGGCCTGGGCCTCAACGAAGCTGGTTACATGGCCGAAATCGTCCGCTCCGGCATCAACTCGGTTCCGGAAGGTCAGATCGAAGCGTCGAAAGCTTTGGGCATGGGCTGGGGCATGACCATGCGCCGCACGGTCCTGCCGCAGGCAATGCGGATTATCATCCCGCCGACAGGCAATGAGTTCATTTCCCTGCTGAAGACCTCCTCGCTGGTGGTGGCTATCCCCTACTCTCTCGAGCTTTACGGCCGCAGCCAGGACATTGCCGCCGCGCTCTTCGAGCCAGTGCCGATGCTGCTTGTCGCCGCCACCTGGTACCTGGTGATCACCTCGATCCTCATGATCGGCCAGTACTACCTGGAGCGCTACTTCGACCGTGGTGTCACCCGCGAACTCACGGCCCGCCAGCTCGCGGCGCTGACCGACGCTGAAGGCAAAACACCCCACAACGTCACCGTCATCGAGGAAAGGTAGGAAGCGCTCATGACTAGCACACCCATGGTTCAGGCCGTCGACGTCTGGAAGTCGTTCGGCTCGCTCGACGTGCTCAAGGGCATCAACCTCGAAGTGCAAAAAGGCGAGGTCACTTGCCTCATCGGCCCGTCGGGGTCCGGTAAGTCGACGTTCCTGCGCTGCGTGAACCACCTCGAGCAGGTCACCGCCGGCCGCCTCTACGTCGACGGGGACCTCATCGGGTACCGCGAGAAAGACGGTGTTCTTTACCAAATCTCGGAAAAGGATGCCTCCCGCCAGCGCCGCGACATCGGCATGGTCTTCCAGTCCTTCAATCTCTTCGGCCACCGCACCGCCCTGGAGAACATCATCGAGGCCCCCATCCGCGTCAAAGGCGAAAAGCCGGAGACCGCCAAGAAGAAGGCGATGGAGCTGCTCGAGCAAGTCGGCCTCGCCCACAAAGCGGAGGCCTACCCCGTCCAGCTTTCCGGAGGTCAACAGCAACGCGTCGCCATCGCGCGCGCGGTAGCTATGGACCCCAAGCTCATGCTTTTCGACGAACCCACCTCCGCCCTCGACCCCGAACTCGTCGGCGAAGTCCTCCGCGTGATGCGAGAGCTGGCCGCATCCGGAATGACCATGCTGGTAGTCACCCACGAGATGGCGTTCGCCCGCGAGGTCGCCGATACAGTCGCCTTCATGTCCGACGGCGCCATTGTTGAATACGGCACACCCGAGCAGGTGCTCGACACCCCCCAGGAGACCCGCACTCAGGAGTTCCTCTCCTCGATCTTCTAGGGATCTTCGGGGGCCGCGCCCCAGTGCGGAAACCTAGTGCGGAAAAGTTGACAAACTCAATTTCCGCCTAGAACCGTTTCCGCAGGTAGAAGCGATATGGGGCGCTAGACCGGCTTCAGGTTTGTCAACTTTTCCGCAAGCGGCCCTTGGACCTAAGTAGTGCCGCTGAACTTCTGGTTCATCGCCTCGAAAACCGGGTCCGGCACAAGCCCCTTCAGGTCGCCGCCGTACTTGGCCACTTCCTTGCAGAGCGACGAGGAGATGTAGCCGTACTTCTCGTCGGTCATCAGGAAAAATGTGTCCACGCCGGAGAGCCGCCGGTTCATCTGCGCCATGGGTAGCTCGTAGTCGTAGTCGAGGGAGGAGCGCAGACCCTTCACCAGCGCGCCGATGTTGTGCGCGGTGGTGTAGTCCACCAGCAGACCGCCCCATGTGTCAACGGTGATATTGGGAATGTGGCTGGTGACTTGGCGGATGAGGTCCATGCGCTCGTCAATGCTGAACAGGCCGGACTGCTTGTTCGGGTTGCCGGTCACCAGGACGGTGACTTCATCGAAGCTACGCGCGGCGCGGGTGAAGATGTCCAGGTGACCGTTGGTCACAGGGTCGAAGGATCCTGGGCATACTGCCTTCGTCATTGTTCTTCCTCGTTCTTGTCGGCACTGTCGTAGACAGCCATGTCCATACGAGCGATACCATACAGGCGCTTCTTCAACTTTTGACCGGTAGGTGTGTAGCCCTCCGGCCATGCGGTTTCTGCGCTGTCGCGGTGGCGTTCGATGACGACAGCTGCGCCGTCGATAAGCGCGGGCTTGAGCGCTTCGAGCATGGCGGCGACATCCTCGTCGGGCAGGTCGTAGGGCGGGTCGGCGAGCACCATGTCGAAGTACGCGCGCGGGGCACGCGGCACGTACGCGGAGGCCTTGACGGGCTCAATATGCACGTTCGGATGGCCGACGGCCTGGGCGTTGTGCTTGATTATCTCAACGGCTTTCGGGTCGGACTCGACAAGCACGACCTCGTCGGCGCCACGCGATGCGGCCTCGAGCCCCAGCGCGCCCGAGCCGGAAAACAGGTCGAGCACACGCTTGCCGACGAAGCCGAACCGCACCTGCAGCGACGAGAACAACCCCTCTTTCGCTCTGTCTGAGGTGGGGCGGGTGCCTTCCGGCGGCACCTTGATCTTGCGTCCGCGGGCTTCGCCCGAAATGATTCGGCTCATGCGACCACTTTAACTTTTATCCAAGTACTCGAATTCTTCGAGGATCATCTCTTCGGTGACGGAGCGGGCCAGCTCAATGTCGCGGGCGACAATCTCGGCGGCGTCGTCGTAGGCGCGCTGGATGATCTCATAGTCCTCGACCAGGTTGAGCAGCTTGAGCTGTCGCTCCTTGCCGGACTGGGATGTGCCCAGCACGTCGCCCTCTTGGCGGATCTCCAGGTCGAGCTCGGCGAGTTCGAACCCGTCGGAAACCTCGGCAATGCGCGAAACGCGCTCCAATTGGGGTGTATCGGGTTCGGCGAAGGTATGGAACAAGCACAGCGACTGGTGCCCACCACGACCCACACGGCCGCGCAGCTGGTGGAGCTGGGAGACGCCGAAGTGCTCGGATTCGCGCACCATCATCACCGTTGCATTCGGTACATCGACACCGACCTCGATGACCGTCGTGGAGATGAGCACATCGATCTCTCCGGCGCTGAACTCGGACATGGTCCGGTCCTTGTCCTCGCCTTTCATGCGCCCGTGCAGAATCTCGATTCGCAGGCCCTGCAACTCCACGGCTTGCAGGCGTTCCGCCATCTCGAGCACCCCGCCGGGCCCCTCAATGCGCGGGCACACAATATAGGCCTGGTGGCCGGCGGCGACCTCCTCGCGAATCTTCACCCAGGCACGCGCCACCCACGTCTCCTTGAACTCCGGCACGATCGCCGACTGGATGGGTTTGCGGCCACCGGGAAGCTCTCGCAGAGTGGACACTTCCAAGTCGCCGAAGACGGTGATGGCGATGGTGCGCGGAATCGGTGTCGCCGTCATTACCAGCAAGTGCGGGGTGATATCCCCTGCCTTGTCGCGCAGCATGTCGCGCTGCTCCACACCGAAGCGGTGCTGCTCATCCACAACGACGAAACCGAGGTTGAAGAACTCCACGCTCTGCTGAATGATCGCGTGCGTGCCCACGACGATGTCGGCCTCCCCCGTCATGATCGCCAGCAGCGCCTCCTGTTTCTGCACAGTCGGCATCGACCCCGTCAGCGCCACCACGCGGGCATGGACACCGGTGCGCATCAAGGTTTTACGCAGGGACTTTTCGTGCTGCAGGGTGAGCACTTCCGTCGGGGCAAGCAGCGCACACTGCATGCCGTTGTCCACCGCTTGGAGCATCGCAGCCAACGCCACGATCGTTTTTCCGGAACCGACCTCGCCCTGCAGCAGGCGGGTCATCGGGATCGTGCGCTGTAGGTCTGAGGTGATCTCGTCGAGCACACCGAGCTGCCCGTCGGTCAGCGAGAACGGCAAAGCGCTCAAGA
Source organism: Corynebacterium sp. CCUG 71335 (assembly GCF_024454075.1). NCBI lineage: Bacteria > Bacillati > Actinomycetota > Actinomycetes > Mycobacteriales > Corynebacteriaceae > Corynebacterium > Corynebacterium sp. CCUG 71335. The sequence goes on along the minus strand of NZ_JAGPYY010000003.1, from coordinate 129,730 downwards.
GTTGCGCTTGGTTGCGCTTATCGACGCGCGGAAGCGCCGGCGCCGTCCGATGCGCCGTATCCTCGCGGCGCACCGCCATGATGAGAGCCACCCGCAGCGCCTCGTTGTATTTCAGGCGGTTCCGGGCGGCGTCGGGGCCGTGGGGCCCGGGCAAGTGGATCTGCCACAGAGCGTCCTGAAGAGAAATGAAGCCCTCGGGAGTGAAGCCGAGCGGCTCTTCCACCTCCCCGATGTGTTCGAGGACGGTGGCGACCGCACCCATAATGGTCCATGTGGAGACGTTCTTCTTTGCCGCGTAGACCGGCAACCACTCACGGCCAGCCAACATCTCATTGGGGTCCCCGAAGGCGGCAAGCTGCTTCATCGACCCGGAGCTGTGCGTAGCACCGCTTGACTTCTCGCCTGAGAAACTGGACTGGTTGAGCAGAATGAAGTCCGGGTGCTGCAGCTGCGGCATGCCGTTGAAGTAGGACAGCTTCCCGGTGAACATGCCGCGGGTGCCTTCCGCGAGCACCCGCGGAGCGTAGCGGGCGTTGAAGAACGACATGTCAATCGTGTTGCGCCCGTCGGTCACCTGCGCCTTGAAGATTGTGCGCTTGCCGTGAATCATGCGCGTGGACTGGATCACGCCGATGAAAGAGATCGTGTCACCTGGCAGCGCCCCTTCGAGCGCGTCGCCGTAACCGTAGTGAAGGTACTTGCGCGGGTAGTGCTCCAACAGCCCTTCTGCTGTCTCGATCCCGAAGTTGGTCGCGATGGCTCGCGCGGGGCGGGTGGGAATGACCAGGTTGAGCGGCGTGGAGTACGTCAGGCCGAGCACGGTGCTACTCCACTCCGATGTGGCCGAGCGTTCCGAGGCCATCTGCCGGGTAGACCAGTACCTCCGCCCCGAGTTTCTCTTCGAGGGTGTCGCTGTCTACCACGGTGGCGTCGTCCGGGGCGAGAAGGAGGGTGATCAGCTCGCCGCCGTCGGCAAGCAAAGCGGTGCACGCCTGCTCAATGGCCGAAGCGAGGTCGTCTGCCCGGGCAATAGCTCCGTTCGCACCGAGGACATCAATCCCGTCATCGGTGGCCTGGATATCGGCGACATCCATCTCCTGCGCGGCTTCCTGCATCAAAGCAGCCGCCTGGTCGAGCGGTAGGCGCGGATCATGGACGGCAAGAGCAGCGATGCCGTTGACCAATCGGACTGTCGGGAGCAAAACGATCTCCATGTCATCCGTCTCGGCAACCGCTTCGACTGCGTCGAGCGTTTCGGAGTCGAGCTGGCCATTGGGCAGCACAAGGACCTCGTGCGCGCCCGAGGCGACAATCTCGCGGCGGAGATCCTCAACCACACCTGGCCCGGGCACGACAGCGACCGCACCGGCTTGGGTGTACAGATCCATCAACGAACCGGCAGGAGTCACCGCAACGATGAGGCGGCCGACACGGCGCGCTTCATGCAACGGGGACGCATCCGGCAACACCTCGAGCCGCAACTCGGTCACCTCCCCCATAGCGAAGGCCTTCTCGATGACCGGCCCCGCTTCCGGGGTATGAATGTGCACCTTGCCCTGCGTGTCCGTCACACGGGCCACGACAAGGCTGCGCCCCATCCCGGAGAGCACCGACTCAAGGTCGTCGAGTGGGCCAGAGAACATGAACAGAACTTCGAGCCAACCGGGGGCGCTGTGGCCGTCCCCGTGTTCATGGTCCGAACCAGCTGCAGAACCTACGGGACGGTCACCGCCGCTTTCGCCGCTGACGCTGTCGTGCAGCACCTGAAGCAACAGCACCAGCCCAGTACCGCCTGCATCCACAACCCCCGCTTCGCGGAGTTCAGCGAGCTGTGACGGAGTGCGTTCAAGCGCTTCTTCGGCGGCACCAAGGGCTGCTGCAGTGACGTCAGCAAGCTCACCGGTCCCCGCGGCCGCTCGTGCCGCATTAGCTGCTTCGCGCAAGACGGTGATGATCGTCCCCTCGACGGGCGAATTGATAGCCCGCTCCACGAACGTGACAGCGTTGGTCAGCGCGTCTGCGACGCTTCTGCCGTCCAACTCCCCATCGAGTGCCGCCTGCGCGACACCCCGCAATACCTGCGACAGGACGATCCCAGAATTACCGCGGGCACCCTTAATGCTGCCGAACGCCAGCGCCTCAGCGACCGCGTCCGCGCCGGCGGACGGATCCACATTCTCGGCTTCGCGCACGGCTGCGGCCATTGTGTACGCCATGTTGGAGCCAGTGTCTGAATCCGGCACGGGGAAGACATTCAGGCTGTTGATGTCCTCGCGGTGCTCCTCCAACGCTTCAGCGCCGCTGCGCGCCCACACCAGAAGGCGGGCACCGTCAAGCACAGAAACGCCGGAGAGGGTGGTCATGGGCACTTACTCTACAGTGCCCAGTCAACACCGTCGGCCCCTTGGGCCTGCAGCGCCTCATTGGCCCGCGAGAACGGGCGGGAGCCGAAGAATCCGTTGCGCGCGGAAAACGGTGAGGGGTGCGTCGACTCGATGCATGGAGTGTCGCCCAAGAACTCTTTGGCGGTGCGGGCGTCGCGTCCCCACAAGATGGCCACGAGCGGTGTGTCGCGCTCGGCGAGGGCGCGCATTGCTTGCTCTGTGACCTCTTCCCAGCCCTTGCCGCGGTGCGAGCCAGATTTTCCGGGCGCCACGGTGAGCACTCTGTTGAGCAGCAAGATTCCCTGGCTCGCCCAGTTGGACAGGTCGCCGTCCTTCCGGGGCGGGATGCCTAGGTCGCTTTCCAGCTCGGTATAGATATTCACCAGGGAGCGGGGTGGGCGCACACCTGGTTGCGTCGAAAAGCTCAGGCCCATGGGGTGCCCCGGTGTCGGGTACGGGTCCTGGCCGACGATGAGCACACGCACGTCATCAAAGGGGTCCTGAAACGCGCGCAGGACGTCGTTGCCGGCCGGCAGGTACGGCTGGTTCGCGCGCAGGAAGTCACCCATCTCATGGATGCGCTTTTCGACGGGCTTCAGTGGTTCCTTCCAGCTCTCATGCACAGGCAAACTCATGCGAAACTCTCCCATCCTCCGGAGTAATTGGGTGCAGCACCATCGACGGTGACGCTCGCTGCGTCGTTGGTGCGGCACACCTTGCCGATGCTGCGGAACCCGACAGGCGCATCGCCATGCAAGGTGCCGAGCAATGTGTGGTCTTCCCCGCCCTCATACACCCACTTCCACGGGTCAGCGCCAAGGAGCTCAGCGGCATGAAGCAGCAAGTCGTCGGGGGCGAACGTGGCGGGATCCAGATCGAACCGCACACCGGAGTTCTCAGCGATCGCAGTGAGATCGTGCAGTAGACCGTCGGAGTTGTCGGTCATCGCGCTTGCTCCGGCGGACCGCGCGACCACGCCAGCGCTCGGCGAGAGAACGGGAGCCTGGTAGGCCAGCACGAGCGGTTCCAACTTTTCGGGGATCTCCATGCCCGATTCCAGCAGGTCCAAGCCAGCGGCGGAGTAACCGATCGCACCGTGGGCAACAAGGTTCTGGCCCGGGCGCGCGCCGGATAGGGTCAGCGGCGGCCGGTTGCCGCCGAGGGATCCGATAGCGGTGACCGAGAGAACAAGGCTCTCCCCCGCTGTGACGTCGCCGCCGACGAGCTCGGCGGCGTACTTGTCAATCTCGTGGGCGATCCCGCGGGCGATCTCCCCGACCACAGACGCCGCCATTGCTGGCGGGGCAGACAAGGACAGCAACACAGCGATCGGGCGCGCACCCATTGCTTCAATGTCGGCGAAGTTCTGCACGACTGCCTTTCGGCCCAGATACCACGGGGTGGTCACATCCACCCGGAAATGACGCCCTTCCACGAGCATGTCCGTCGTAGCCACCACGCGCGAGTTCGGCGACGCCGGCGACAGAACAGCTGCGTCATCCCCGTTAACCGGCGACGGACTGGCATCGATGATCGACTGGATTACCGCGTGTTCCCCGACCTCCCCGAGCGTGGGGCCACTGGTGGGAAAACCGGTGTGAATCATAGGTGCGTGGGGCCTTTCTCGGTTCTGGGCCTTATAGACTGGGCCGTTATGACGAGCTCAGCCGAACAGACTACCGCCGCGCCGCCGATGAACAAGACACTAATCTACGTCAGTCTGGGCTTGGCGCTAGCGCTTGTCGTCGGAGTGCTCGTCGGGTCCAAGGTGGTTATGCAAAAGCTTAACAACCAGCCGGTCTCGCTGTCGGAGTTGCCGTCGCCTATGGCGGATTCCCCAGAATGCGCCCAGTTGATCGACTCTCTGCCTGACGAGCTCGCTGGCCACCGCCGCACCGAGCTGCTCGATCCGGCTCCTGCCGGTGCTGCCGTGTGGCAGTCTGCGTCCGACCAACGCGTCACGCTGCGCTGCGGTGTCGAAGCCCCTCTCCAGTACACCGAGCTCACCCCCACGTTTGAAGCGGCCGGAGCACGGTGGATAGAAATCAGCGACCCTACGGCGGGGGCGGACTTGTCCACATGGTTCACAGTGGACCGCTCGCCGGTCGTGGCGGTGACGGCGGACCATCAGACTGTGCGGGAGGGTGAGAGTCCCGTCGATAAGCTCGACCTGTCTGCTCTACCGGAAGAGGCGAGCGAACCTGCACCCGCGCCGCTGGCCGGGCTTGAACCCGCAGAGGGCGCTGGCGCCGAGTGCGAGACGCTATTGGGAGCACTCCCCGACGAGCTCGTCCCGGGCTACGCACGGTTGGATCTGAGCAACGTCGCTTCGCTTGACGACGCATCTGCAGCCGCATGGGGTGGGAATAGCGTGGAACCCATTGTCATCCGCTGCGGCGTCGCGGCACCGGCGAGCTATGAACCTGGAGCCCAGCTGACCCAGATCAACGACACCCCGTGGTTCCAGGAGGAGAACCCTGACGGAACTGCAACGCTGCTCTACGCGCTGGGCCGGCGCACCGATATCGCAGTGTCGCTGCCCATGGGTGTCGGCGAAGAAGCGCTGACGAAGCTGACCAACCTTATTGCGGAGAACGTTCCAGCGCAGTAGCAATGAGTGTTTCGAGCAGCTCCCCGTAGCTCATGCCCGCAGCTTGGAAGACCTGCGGGAACATCGAGATCGAGGTGAAGCCGGGCATGGTGTTGACTTCGTTGAGCATCGGGCCCTCCGATGTGACAAAGAAGTCCACGCGCGCCAAACCACGGCAGTCCAGAGCGCGGAAGGTGCGGATGGCCAGTTCTTCGAGCTTGGCGTTCATCACGTCGTCGTAGCCCGCCGGGATCGTCGCGGTGACAACGTCGTCGAGGTACTTGGTCTCAAACCCGTAGAAGCCCTCCTCCGATTCGGAGGTGCCGTTGAGCTTTGCGGGAGGCGAGGCGATCAGATCGCCGTTGGGGCGCTCAATCACGCCGACTTCCACCTCGTCGCCGACCAGCTCCGCCTCGATGATGACCTTGGAGTCATACAAGCGGGCAAAACGGACGGCGTCATCGAGCTTGTCCCAGCTGTCTACTTTGTTGATGCCAATCGAGGATCCGCCGCGGGCCGGCTTCACAAACACGGGGAGACCGAGGTAGTCGCGGTCGGTGTCGTCGAGGTGCTCGTCGTCGACAAGCACGACCTCGCGGGTGACAGGCACATCCGCCGAACGCGCGACAATCTTTGTGAACTGCTTGTCCATCGAGCAGGCGGACGACAGCACACCCGGACCGACATACGGCACGCCAGCAAGGTCGAGCAGACCCTGAATCGTGCCATCTTCGCCGTAGGTGCCGTGCAGAACCGGGAAGACAGCGTCGATGGTGGCCAGCACCTCGCCCGTGCGAGCATCGTAAAACTCACCGCGGCGGGAAGGATTGACCGACAGCGCGACCTCGCGCTCGCCCGTGACCGACGGCAGCTGAGAATCCCCGACCGGGTCCGTCGTGCCTTCCACCCACACGCCATCTTGAGTGATGCCTACCGGGAAAATTTTGTACTTGTCCTTGGGCAACTCCGCCATGATGGCGCCAGCAGAAATGCAAGAAATGGAGTGCTCGGAGGACATTCCACCGTAAATGACGGCAAGTGTGATCATGCAGACCACACTACAAGGCACCTACTCCGACTTTTTCGAGCGACCCATCAGTGCGACAACCATGTCATCGACCTTGAGGTCGCCGTGGCACACGGAGTGCACTGCCTCCGTGAGCGGCATGTCCACTCCGTTGGCCAGAGCCAGCTCGTAGATGCTCTTGGAGCTAATCACACCTTCTGCGACCTGGCCATGCGTCGCCTCGCGGGCGTCCTCAAGCGGCATTCCGCGGCCGAGACGTTCACCGAACGTGCGGTTGCGGGACAGCGGCGAGCCGCAGGTGGCCACGAGGTCGCCCAGCCCAGCAAGGCCCGCGAAAGTGCGCTGATCTGCGCCGAGCGCCATGCCCAGGCGTGTGATCTCCGCCAGGCCACGGGTGATCAAGGTGGCGCGGGTGTTCTCCCCCAGATCTTTACCCGCAGCCATGCCGCACGCGAGCGCGATGACGTTCTTGCAGGCCCCGCCAATCTCACAGCCGACGACATCAGTGTTGGTGTACGGGCGCATATACGTGGTTGCGCAGGCGGCCTGGACCAGCTTCGCGCGGTTGAGGTCTGAGCAGGCGATGACTGTAGCCGCTGGCTGCTCCTCAGCGACCTCGCGGGCCAAATTCGGGCCCGACAAAACGGCCACGCGGTCGCCGTTAATGCCGGTGACCTCTGCCACCACCTCGGACATGCGCTTATACGTGCCCGTCTCAATGCCCTTAGAGATAGACAGCACTGTGGCGTCCGAGCTGATGTGCGGCGCCCACGTGGCCAGGTTGTCGCGCATCGTCTGGCTCGGCACAGCGGGCACCACGATCTGTGCAGACTCGATTGCGGCTTCGGCGTCATCGGTCGTTTCAATCGCCTCTGGCAGTTCAATGCCCTCGAGGTAATCGGGATTCTCGCGTGTGGACGCCATTGTCTGCGCCAACTGGGTGCGGCGCGCCCACAGGCTCACAGAGTTTCCGGCGTCCGCAAAGACCTTCGCTAGTGCGGTCCCCCACGACCCGGCGCCGAGAACAGCCACCTTGACCATGTGCGCTCCTTCTCTCTTACGTTCCGTGCCAGTGTAGAGGAGCCAGGCTCGGTTGGGCGCATATGATGAATGCCATGGGCAAGAAGTCGAAGATGCACGAAGACGACAAGGACATCCAGGGCGAGATGTTCCTCACCGGCCGCCACCAGGAGATTCCACGGCGACCGGATGAGGAATTCAAGAAGACTACTCTGGCTGCGGGCGCCGTGCTGTGGCGCGGCGACGTCAACGACATCGACTCGATTGAAGTCGCGTGCATTCACCGCCCACGCTATGACGACTGGTCCTTGGCCAAGGGCAAGGTGGACCCGGGCGAGTCTCTCGTGGTCACTGCGGTCCGCGAGATCAAGGAGGAAACCGGCTACGACATCCGCCTGGGCAAGCTGCTGGGTAAGACGGTGTACCCCGTCATGGACAGCACGAAGGTGGTCTACTACTGGATCGCTCAGGTGCTCGGCGGCGAGTTCGAGCCGAACGACGAGGTCGACGAGATCCGCTGGCTCACCTTCGACGATGCCAAAGAAATCATGTCCTACGACCTCGACCGCCAGGTTCTGACGAAAGCGGAGAAGCGCTTCCGCCTCCCGGCGACGTGCCGCATCCTTTATGTGCGCCACGCGAAGGCGCACGACCGCGAGAAGTGGTCAGGCGACGACAACAAGCGCCCATTGGACAAGAAGGGCCGCCGTCAGTCGGAGATGCTCGTCCCGATGCTCGCGGCCTTCCACCCGGAGCGCATCTATAGCGCTCTTCCGGACCGCTGCCAGCAAACCATCGCGCCGCTTGCCGACGAGTTGAACATGCCTGTCGACGTCGACCTGCGTTTCGGTGACAACGCGTGGCAGTCAGACCCGTCCGGTGCCAAGCAGGCTTTCCAAGCTGTCATCGATCAAGGTGGCACGAGCGTCGTCGTAGCCCAGGGCGACGTGATGCCCAACATGATCCAGTGGCTCTCAGAGAACGGCCGCCTGCCGATCGACGGTGAGATCAACTGCAAGAAGGGCTGCGTGTGGGTCTTGTCCTTCAACAGCGGCGAGCTGACTGGCGCTGACTACATGCCCACTGCCCTGCCGGTGCGCTAAGGATTAAGAGCCTGGGTGCGCCTCAGCAGGAAGTTTCTTCGGCCCGCCAAACGCTTCCCAGGTGAGGTAGCGCCAGCCTTTCTCCAACGGCCCCTGGCCGAAGCGGCGCAGCCACAGCCAGCTGAGCACAGCTTGGATGACGAGCATCACTGCGGCGACCGCGAAAGCTGTGTAGAAGTCTTCGTTCGTCGCTCCCGCATCTTCGCGTGGATATCCCAACAGCAGGCCGCTTCCGATGATCACCAACGTCGCCAGAATGTAGTTCGTCAGAGCCGTTCGGCCCAGCGACGCGAACATCGCTCCGAGCGCGGACCGCAGGGGCGTGCGCAGCAGGACATACACCAGTGCCATCCACATGGCTGTGTAGATCAGGCCAGTCACTGCAGCAACGTGGCTATATGCGACCGTTCCAAGACTCCGGTACTGGAGGTAGCTCATTCCCAGCGTCAGCGGAACCAGAACCAGCAGTGCCATCGCCGCCGGTTTAGGGTTCTCGTCCAGGGCCTGCGGTAGCCCCCACATAGCGAATGCGAATCCGAGCAAGAGCAAGCCGGGAATGAGAACGATTCCTCCGAACGGCGCTCCGAGCAAAGTCAGCACGACGCCTCCGACGGTGGCTAATGTCCGTCGAAGTTTCAGGTCGGTGACGAAAGTGAGCGGGTACAGGAATACGAAGCCGAAGGCTGAGTAGTACAGCAGCGCCTCCCCGGGGTGGAGGATTTGGTGCACGATTCCGAGCAGAAAAAGAGGCAGCAGCCGCCGCCACATGACGGACTGCGCCATCATCCCGCGTCGGCGAGCCCCATCGACGATCAGTGCGAATCCAATCCCGAAGAGAAATGTGAACGCTGTGAAGAAGCGTTGGTGAGCAAGGAGATCTAGCGCCCGGTACGCCTCCTTTTCCCCTTCAGGCCCTGGATAGAGGAGCCATTGCTGTTGAAAGTTCACGAAGGCGATCCCGCACAGTGCGATTCCGCGGATCACATCAAGCGAGAGCATTCTCGCGTTTCGCGTTTCGTTCATTCTCCGGCCTTTCTAGACGTCGATAGCTGGCTTGTACGCGGGCCGCTTCGCTTCGAAGTCCTCGATCGCGCCCTCATCACGCAGGGTCAGGCCGATGTCGTCGAGGCCTTCCATGAGGCGCCAGCGGATGTAGTCGTCGATCTCGAAGGTGAAGGTGTTCTCCCCCACCGTCACGGTCCGGTCCTCGAGCGACACCGTGACCACCATACCGGGGTTTTGCTCGAGCTGCTTCCAGATCAGCTCGATGTCGGATTCAGTCATTTGGCCGGCGAGCAGGCCTGCTTTGGAGGTGTTACCACGGAAGATGTCGGCGAAGCGCGGGCTGAACACGGCCTTGAAGCCATAGTCCATGAGCGCCCACACGGCGTGCTCTCGAGAGGAGCCGGTGCCGAAGTCGGGGCCGGCGAAGAGCACGGAGCCGTTCTTGAACGCATCCTGGTTCAGCACAAAGTCTGCTTCGTTGTTACGCCAGTTGGAGAACAGACCGTCCTCAAACCCGGTGCGCGAGACACGCTTCAAGTACACAGCGGGGATGATCTGGTCGGTGTCCACGTTGGAGCGGGTCAGCGGAACGCCAACGCCGGTGTGGGTGGTGAACTTTTCCATGATTGCTCCTTAGAGGTCCGCCGGGGAGGCAAGGTGGCCAGTGATTGCGGTTGCCGCTGCGACAAGCGGCGACACTAGGTGGGTGCGGCCGCCGGGGCCCTGACGGCCCTCGAAGTTGCGGTTGCTTGTCGACGCTGACCGCTCCCCCGGCTGCAACTGATCCGGGTTCATGCCCAAGCACATCGAGCAGCCGGCGGTACGCCAGTCCGCTCCGAAGTCGCGGAAGATCTGGTCCAGTCCTTCTTCCTCCGCCTGCTGCTTCACCATTGCGGAAGAGGGAACGACCATCATGCGGGTGTTCTCGTGAATCTTCTTGCCCTTGATGACCTCCGCAGCTGCACGCAGGTCTTCGATGCGCGCATTGGTGCACGAACCAAGGAAGACAGTGTCGATCTTGATGTCGCGCAGCGGGGTGCCCGGCTCAAGATCCATGTACTTCAGCGCCTTCTCGGCGGCCGCCTTGAGCGTGTCATCACCGAAGGACTCCGGGTCCGGCACAGACTCAGCCAGCGGCAGACCCTGACCAGGGTTGGTGCCCCAGGTGACAAACGGGGTGAGCGCAGAACCATCGATTTCGACGACAGTGTCGAACTCGGCACCCTCATCGGTCGGCAGGGTCTTCCAGTAAGCGACGGCGTCGTCCCAGTCCTTGCCTTGCGGTGCGTATTCACGGCCTTTGACGTACTCGAAGGTCTTCTCGTCGGGGGCCACCATGCCGGCGCGTGCCCCGCCCTCGATGGACATGTTGCAGATGGTCATGCGTGCTTCCATCGACAGCTTCTCGATGGCCTCTCCGCGGTACTCAATGATGTGGCCGGCTCCGCCGTTGGTGCCGATCTTCGCGATGATCGCCAAAATCAAGTCCTTAGCCGTGACTCCGGGCTGCAATTCTCCGGAAACCTCGATAGCCATAGTCTTGAACGGCTTGAGCGGCAGCGTCTGGGTCGCCATGACGTGCTCAACCTCGGAAGTGCCAATGCCCATGCCGATCGATCCGAACGCACCGTGGGTCGAGGTGTGGGAGTCGCCGCACACGATCGTCATGCCCGGCTGAGTGATGCCCAGCTGCGGGCCAACGGTGTGGACAATGCCCTGCTTGACGTCGCCCATAGAGTGCAGACGGACACCGAACTCTTCGCAGTTCTTGCGCAGGGTGGACACCTGGGTGCGGGAGGTCAGCTCCTCGATCTCCAGCAGATTGCCGGACTTAATGCCCACGGTGGGCACGTTGTGGTCCTCAGTAGCTAGGTGTTGCTGGGGGTTGCGGATCGTGCGTCCGTTCATGCGCAGGCCGTCGAACGCCTGCGGTGAGGTGACCTCGTGGAGAAGTTGGAAGTCGATGTAAATCAGATCCGGGCCTCCGTTCTCACCTTTGGTGATCACGTGATCGCGCCAAACCTTTTCCGCCAAAGTCAATGGCTTGTCCGCATTAACGGCCACCTCAAACACTCTCCTTAAAGCATGTTCCCAATAGGCGGGACAATCGAGTCCATTCAATGGGACAGTCTAGCGGAGGCCAGACCGTTTCACGCAATCCTAGGCAAAACCGTTTTGCCACCCTCGTTCACCCTGCGCCCTGAACGAACACACCCCTACCACGGTCGATACCACTGTCCACATAGTGGATTGCTATCATCCGCACCGTGGGAAACACTGCAGAACTTTCCGGCATCAAGGTCCTTGACCGTTCCATCGCCATCATCGACGCCATCGCCGCCGGCGAGAAGACCCTCGCCCAGCTGAGCGCCGCGACGGAACTCCCCCGTGCGACGACCCACCGCCTTGCCACGGCGTTGGAGATTCACCACATCCTCGTCCGCACGGAAGCCGGCGCATGGGCGATCGGCCCCGCGCTCGCACGCTATGCCGCGGCTGGACCGTCACAGGTGATTGACGCTGCTAAGCCCATCATGGGCGAGCTAGTGCGCACCACGCACGAGTCCGTCCAGCTCTACGAGCTCACTGGCGCAACCCGCACGTGTGTGGCAGCGATCGAGCCGCCGAGCGGACTCAACAACACTGTTCCCGTGGGCTCAAAGCTGCCCCTCGACCGTGGCTCTGCTGCGAAGGTGTTTGCCGCCTATGAGCACATCGACACCCCGTTCAACCCTGCGGAGCTCGACCGGATCCTCACCACCCGTCTGGCCGAATCCGTCGGCGAGCGTGAGGTCGAGCTGGCCAGCGTATCCACTCCCATTCACAACGCCAACGGTGCGCTTCTTGCCGTGCTGTCCATCTCCGGCCCGGTCGAGCGCCTCAAGCCCTCCCCTGCGCAGATGTGGGGAACCGAACTGCTCAGCGCAGCCGACACCTTGATGGCCGCAATCTAACCTGCGTCGATAGAGTCAAGCGCGCCGACCGGCCAGACCACGTTCTTCGCCAGCGGGATCTGGTGGGAAGCGCTTTCCAGAATGTGCATGAAGTAGCCGGCAGAGTTCGGGATCGCGACGATATCGCCCGGCCGTACCCCACGGGGGAAACGGATCCGTCGCCGCAGGATCACCTCATCCTCAATGCAGTAGGCGCCCACCAGGAACGCCTCGACCTCCTCGTCGGTGGAACCGGGGGCGTCCGTCACCAGAATCGGATCGACCAGGTAGTCATCCGATGTGGTCCGGCATTGCGTCCGGTTCATCGCCAGGCCGACGAGTGGTAACCCATCGCTGCGGTGCTTGATGAATTCGACGGTGGCGAGGATGAGGCCGCAGCCGTCGAGAAGCGAGCGGCCTGGCTCCAAATGCAACCGTAAGCCGCGTGAGGTGAGCTCTTGCGCAACACCATCGGCCAGCACGTCGCGCAGCCATGCACCGCGCACGGGCCGTTGCCAGTAAGGGTAGGTGTTGTGCAGCGGGTCGCCCTTCCACGTGAACGGCTCCGCGTAGCCCTCCCGCATGGCGCGTAGCGAGTCTTGGGCGTGATTCCACTGCTCCTCATCGTCGAGGTAGCTCATCGGCACACCGCCGCCCACATCAATGAACTGCGGGTCGTGCCCGCTCGCCCGCAGCTTATCGACGAGCCCCACGCACTCCCGCAGCGCTGCAGACCGGTCCGCAGCAGCGTAACCGTGGAGGTGAACGTGCACCCCTGCAACCGTCACGGAGCCAGCTGGCTCGCTCAACCGCCGCGCCCAGACCTCAGATCGCTCACCGAAGCGAGTCGGCGGCATGGTTGTCGGATCCGGCGCGAGACGCGGAGCCACCAAGGCGGTGCGGTCACCGGCAATGGCGATGATGCGCTCCAACTCGGTCACGTTGTCGGCGGAGATGACCACGCCGTTAGCGATGGCGAGCTCGAGCAACGCGTCCGACTTGATCGCCGCGGAGAGAATGATCCGCTCCCCCGGCACACCCCGATCCAGGACTTGGCGCAGCTCGTTCTCACTGGCCACATCCACACCATGCCCGGCGTCGCGCATCGTGTCCACAAACACGAGTCCCTTGTTGGCTTTGCGGGCGAAGAAGATCTTCACCTCGACTCCCGTGGAGGCGCCCGCGCTGACGAGCTCGTCGACGTTCGCCAGCATCGGTTCCGGATTGAGCACATTGACCGGGCTTGAGAATTCCTCGAGCAGGTTCCGGCAGTCGTTGTAGCTGCTTGTGAGTTCCTCAGCCCAGGGCTCGATCCGGGCCGTCATCGGCGGGACACCGTGCACGCGCTCGGGATTCTCCATCGCCTCAGTGACAACGCGGCGTGCCCACCGCGGGATCTCGTCATGTTGCGTCCGGTTCAGGGTGTCCAGGCCGAGAACCCACCCTTCAGTCATCCGTCCCGCCGCCGCAATGTGGCGCTGACCGGTGATCGTGGCGTCTCGGTCAATGACCAGACCATTCGTTTCAGGGTCGATTGTGCCGATGCCGCGGTCCACCAGGTCGGCCACCAGAGTGCCCGGAACGACTCCGGGCGGCGCGATGACCCCGTCGATCACGACTGTCGCTTTGACCTCACGCGCGGCGGCTGCCAGATCAGCGTTATCGCCCCCACGGTCGAGAATGTCGGTCCGCACGACACCCTTTTCGATCAGATCCAGCAGGTCAGCAGCAGGGCCGGCAAACGGCCCGAACGCGACGCGCTCGAGGCGGCGGGTGAGGTCGCCAAAGCTGTCGAGGCTCTCCCGCCCGCCGAAGGATGCACGCTCAATCACGGCCGGATAGGCCTTGCGGAAGGCGATGCCCACCGCGTGCGCGGGCGTGATCGCCTCAGTAACGGAGCGCCGGAAATCCTCCACCGGGTCGCCTTTGTCGGTCCCGGCGAGAACCTGCTCGATGGCATTCCGGTCTGCGTCGCCAGTCTCACGCTCGAGAATCCCTGCCGCGCATTCGGCCAGTGCGTCCACGATGTCCTGCGTGTTTGCTGCGGCACGGATTGCGTCCTGGGCGCGGTCGACGAGGTCGTCGATAAGCGTCGTGGGCTCATGCTTGGCCTCCATGAACCTGCCCGAGCGCGACACGGGGTAGATCGCCTTCGCCGAGATGACGCGGGTGATGTCGATGAACGTCAGCGCGGCGCCGCGCACGACCACCACGTCGCCGGGAGTCACGGTCGCGAGAGCCTGCGGGGTGGGGGGCGCAATGACCTGCACATTCTCTCCCAGGCCCAGATCCGCGTGGGCCAACGATCCGGGCCAGTCGTCGGCGTGGCCGGTGGTGATCAGGACGTCGTCGAAAAGCGTGCCCTCGACCTCCCATTGCTCACCGCGGGGACGAATGTCCTTGACCCACGTGCGCCGCCAGTCGATCGTGCACGTACGCGGCGCGAATGTCTGCAGATCGCCCCAAGCTTTTCCGAGGAAGTCACCAGCGGTGCTGCGCGAGGCGGGTTCATCTTCACGACTGAAGTCCTCGAAACTGGAGCTGTGCGACCGGATCGCGCGGTGCGGCACGTTGAGCACCCACTGCTCAGGCTGATCCAGCTCGTACGCGTTCCTCGCGCCCACCGTGCCGGAGGAGAACACCGTGAGATCGATAGCCACGCCGCGCTGGCGGGCGAGTTCGAAGAGCTCTTCAGCAGCCCACAGTCCGCGCGGTCCGGCACCGATGATCGCAACTGTTCTACCCATTGAAATCCACTCCCAGCTTCTCTGCCACCCACTCGTCGTTGTACATCGTGTCCAGGTACGCGACACCAGAGTCGTGGAAGATCGCCACGACATCGCCTTCTAGTTCCGCATGCTTTTCGACGCACCCAGCCACCGCTCCCCCAGACGCCCCCGGCAAGAATCCCGTCGTGGCGGCCAGGCGGCGACCGGCCGCCACGCAATCAGCTGCGCTGACCCGCACGACCTCGTGCGGTGTGACGTCGCCGGCGAGATCCGGAACCACGCCAGCGCCAAAGCCAGGCAGCAGCCGCTCGCCGCGCTCACCGCCGAAAAGAACCGACCCTTCTGCGTCGACAGCAATGACAGTGGTGTCCATGCTGTGCTCCTCGATGTAGCGCAGACATCCTCCGACAGTGCCTGTCGTGCTCACTGCCACGACCAAGTAGTCCGGCGCGTGCCCAAGTTGGTCCACGATCTCGCGCATCGTGCCCTCGCTGTGCGCAGTGAACGCCGCGCGGTTGGAGTACTGGTCCAAGTTGACCGCGCCGAGCTTATCGACGAGCTCCGCGACCTTGATCCTCCGCGCCGCCAGCCAGTCCCCCGTGACCGGATCCGGTTTCGTGACCGCATGGATCGTCGCACCGAGCGCCTCCATGTGCGCCACCGTTGACGAGTTCGTGCGTTGGTCCACAACGCAGTGGAAATCCCACCCGCCGACAGCGGCCTCACGCGCGAGAGCGACACCGAGGTTGCCGGAACTCGACTCGACCACCGTCACACCGGGGCCGACGAGCCCCTGTTCTTCTGCGGCCTTCACCAGAGCCCGCGCTGTACGGTCTTTCGCGCTGCCACCTGGGTTGAACGATTCCAGTTTTCCCCATACCCGCCGGCCACTGGAGGCCCCGTCGCCGGTGTCGAGACGTATGAGGGGCGTGGAACCTATGGTGTCGAGCAACCGACGGTTTTCAATCATGCCCGCCAGCTTATGTGAAGCGGGTGGGGTTAGGCTTGGGCGCATGAGCGACAACACTACTCAGGACAACCGTTACGTCGCTGGCATGGCCGTGCGCCGCGACGTCATGGGAGATGACTTTGTCGACGCGGCGCTCGAGCGCAACACCGGCAAAGACGGCGAAGAACTGCAAAACCACGTCACAGCCACCGTGTGGGGCTCGGTATGGACGCGCGACGGACTTTCCCGCCGCGACCGCAGCTTGCTCAACATCGGCATGCTGGTCGCACTGCGCGCCACTGAGGAGCTGCGTGGCCATGTCCGCGGCGCACTTGTCAACGGCCTCACGCGCGAGGAGATCACCGAGGCGATCATCCACTCCTCCGGTTACTGTGGCGCCCCCGCAGCGCTTTCTGCGATGAAGGTGGCCCAAGAAGTGCTCGAGAACGAGCTCGGCCCGAAGGCCTAAGACTTAATGCTCAATCCCTGCTCAGCACGCAGGTCATCTGCAGAGATGTAGTACGTTTCCATCGTTCCGTCGACCACGACCATGAGGTTGGACATGTCATCGGGCAGCCCTGCACCGGCTTTGCTGAGCTCGGCACGGATCTGTTCCGGTGCCCACGACGCGTCAATCGTGATGGGAATGGGAAGAGTCACGCCTGCGATCTGAGACGTGATGGTCATCCTGGCCACGAGGATGTGAAAGTTCCCGTTGAGAGTGGTGATCACCCCTGGGCCGGACCGCTGCCAGATATCCTCCACACCGGCGGAAGCACCGGGGAACCGAACACGCAGGTTGTCCAACTCCACACGGTTGCAATCGATGCGGATCGCGGGTTTGGACCCCTGCATCGTGTTCACCTGGACGTAGGACATCTTGACGTCGCCCAGCAGCTTCGTGGAGTCCGATTGGACCGTGTATGTCTCCCCCGAGGGAGTCATCATATTCTCGATCGGCGCCGGCGGGTCGAAGTCGAAACCGCCGATCTGCCGGGGCACTACACCGCGACCCGACAGCTGCGGTGGAAGGTCAAGGCCTTCAAGCTCGGGGGTTGGAAGCACCGGCGGCGGTGGAGGTAATGGGGGCAGTGATGACGGTGCTGGAAGGGGCGGCGGCGGTGGCAGTTCCAACGAAGGCAACGGAGGCACGGGAGGAAACTGCGCGACAGCGACCTGCGGCGCGGCCACGACCATGGTTGCGGCCGTGAGTGCAGCTGCTACTTGTCCCCTGACTTTCATGCGGTTTTCTCCCCTGGCGCCCAGGACAAGGCCCACGCCCCGCCGATGAGAGCGAAGAGGGTGCCGATGATGAAACCGCCGAAATTCGACGTGGGCAAAGCAATGAATCCGAGCAGCATGGCGGTCACCCCAGTGAGAATGCGGGCCTGCGGCTGCCCCCACGTCATCAAGCCACAAACGATGAGCAGAACACCCACGAGCAAGGTGGACACGCCCGAGATCGTGCTGATCTGGATCATGATGTTAGACACCTCGAAGGAGAGGTAGGCCGGCATGAGGATGATCACACCGGCGATGATCATGCACAGCCCCGCGCCGAACGGCCGTCCGCCGCGCCATCCCGCGAAACCGCGATTGATCTTCTCGACGTTGTCATCTGTGTCGGCGGGACCCTCCGCCGTGCCGGGGACGTTGGTGGGACCGTCGAAGAGTTCGTTGATGCCCCCGTGCTCCGGCCCACGTGAATTAGCACTCACCTTCGCCCTCTTTCACCACCTTAATCTGCCCGCCGGCGGCTGTGAGCTTGTCAGCGGACAGGGACGTGGCGTAGATCAGCTGGTTCTTTGCAGACAGGTGCGTCATGGAAATACCGAAGGAGCCCGGCTCAGCCTTATCGGACAACTGCTGGGCGTCCACACCGATCTGCGGGTTGGTCATTGTCATGGTGCCGTTGAGTTCCTTGGCGCCGATGACCAGGTTGGTAGCTTTCGTGCTTGCCCCCGGGGCCTTCATTTGGAAGCGACGATCCCCCAAACCGGGGAGCTTAATCGGCGCGGACATGCATAGGTCGGTGATCGTCGCGTCCTCCAGCTTGAGGCGAGACACGGCTACTTCACTGTCCTTCAAGGTCTCTCGGTCGACGAAGAGGCTGAAGTTGTCGGCCTCAATGCCGCCGACCTGCTGGGTGAAGATCACATTCGACAATGCGAGACCAGCGGTGAGCCCGTTCTGCGCCATCGCCACACCTTCACCGGCGAGAATGATCAGCCCCACACCGGTGATAACAGCAAACCGGAGTTTCTTGGTGTGTCCCATGCCCACGCTCCTTTATGTTTGTGCAGCAAACACTACTCCTGAGCGGACGCTACGTCAGCGAAACACGACAAAACCCCGGCGGTTTGCAAAGAACCGCCGGGGCGTGGATCGGTCACGGTTAGGTAGCCGCAGGAGCTTCTGGCTCATCGGGCTTGTTGCCCGAAAAGAAGAATGCGCAGAATATGGTCGCCGCTAGCGCACACGAAATCATGGTCCGCATGAGAGAATCTTCCACCCCGATCCGAACGGCGACAACTGTCCAAACCGTAGCGGCGAACAGCGCGAGCAACAGACCAACAATATTTCTAACCATGACAACCCCTCCATTGGCATCTCGTTTCACTGACCTAATCAGGATTCAACCGGGATTCGTTACGCCAATGTGCACAGGGCTTCTTGAACAAAAGAAAAACCCTTCCACTCCGGTATGGAATGAAAGGGTTTTAGCTTTGTACCCCGTACGGGATTTGAACCCGTGTTACCGCCGTGAGAGGGCGACGTCCTAGGCCGCTAGACGAACGGGGCGCGCTCGCTTGTTGCGACTTGCTCACTCTAAATGGTGATGGCGCCGAACGCCAAATCCCTAGGTCAACAAGCGGCTAAGCGTTCGCTTCTAACTTTCTTTGAACAGGGGCTTTCCGTTGGTGCCCACGGAAAAGATCGCCAGAAAAACAACCAGTCCCATAGCAACGGTGACAATGGCCGAAACAATTTGGTTTTCAATGCCGTATTGCGCGGAGACAATTGCCCACGCCATAGCGATAACGACCGCGACAGAAAAGCCGGCGATTCTCTTACCCATAATTCCCCTCCATGTGAGTAATCGGTTTCGTTTGTTAATTGCTCCGCAAACCCCCTCCGTTACACGAACCTAGGTCTCCACTTCTCCCTTAGGCTTTCGACCCACGTTGTAGACCGCCGTGAACACCGCCGCCCCGATTGCAACCGCGACAATAAGAGTCACAAAGTTGTTCTCAATGCCAAGATATTCAGACATATAGAAAAACCCTTTCACTCCACTGTGGAATGAAAGGGTCTTCTCGCTGTACCCCGTACGGGATTTGAACCCGTGTTACCGCCGTGAGAGGGCGACGTCCTAGGCCGCTAGACGAACGGGGCATTAGGACTTTTCTGTCCTGCAGTTCACTACTTGAAGCGGACTGCAGCTGGCCTACCAGGACTCGAACCTAGAATGACGGTACCAGAAACCGTAGTGTTGCCAATTACACCATAGGCCATCGTCATACTGTGCGGCTGCTTGTCAGCCGCACTGAACAACGTCGATAACTATAACCACGGTGCGCAATGAGCACCAAATCCGCTGGTGATGCCAGCAAATTACGGCGCTGTCATTTGCTATTGCCCGGCAGCAAACGGGGTCTGCTCGCGCGCTGCACGCAAACGCGCCATGGTCGATTCACGTCCGAGGAGCTCCATAGACTCAAACAGCGGCGGGGAGATAGCTTCACCCGAGATGCCCACTCGCAAGGCCCCGTAGGCTTTGCGGGGTTTGAGGCCGAGATCGTCGATAAGCGCCTTGCTCAAGGCCGCTTCAATGTTCACGGTGGTCCACTCCCCAACTGCTTCAAGTGCCGCAAGGCCGGCGTCGAGCGGCTCCGCGGCATCTTCCTTGAGGTTCTTCTTCGCAGCTTTCTCGTCGAGCTCCAATTCTCCATCCGGTGTGACCAAGAACTTGAGCAGACCGTATGCGTCACCAAGCACCTTGATGCGCGTCTGCACAAGATCCGCAGCGATAGCGAACTTATCTTCGGGGTAGTCGGCCGGGAAGTCCGTGTACTCGGTGAGGTAGTCACGCAGGCGGTTCTTGAAATCCTCAGGCTCCAGCATGCGAATGTGGTCAGCGTTGATGGCTTCGAGCTTCTTCTCGTCAAAACGCGCAGGGTTTGATAGCACGTCATTGATATCGAAGGCTTTGATGAACTCATCGACGGAGAACACATCCTGGTCTGCGGACAAGGACCACCCCAGCAGCGCGAGGTAGTTGATCATTCCCTCGGGGATGATGCCGTTGTCGCGGTGGTTAAACAGGTTCGACTCGGGGTCGCGCTTGGACAGCTTCTTGTTGCCCTGCCCCATGACGAACGGCAGGTGACCGAACTCCGGAGTGATTTCAGCGACACCAATGCGCTGCAGTGCCTCGTAGAGAGCGATTTGGCGCGGGGTCGACGAGAGCAGGTCCTCACCGCGCAACACGTGCGTGATGCCCATGAGCGCGTCATCGACAGGGTTGACCAGGGTGTACAGCGGCGCACCGGTAGAGCGGGCGACAACGTAGTCTGGCTGCGTCGCGGCCTTGAACTCCATCTCTCCGCGGACGAGGTCGTTCCACGCCCAGTCCTTCTCCGGCATGCGCAGGCGCCACACCGGCTCGCGTCCCTCTGCCTTGTAGGCCGCGACCTGCTCTTCGGTGAGCTCGCGGTCGAAGTTGTCGTATCCCAACTGCGGGTCGCGGCCGGCCGCGATGTGACGCTCCTTGACTTCCTCTGCTGTGGAGTACGCCGGGTACACTTCACCGGCATCAATCAGCTTGTCCAGAACTTCTTTGTAGATGTCCATGCGCTGCGACTGACGGTACGGCTCGTGCGGGCCACCAGTGACCACGCCTTCGTCCCAATCCAAACCCAGCCAGGTCAGAGAATCGATGATGGCCTGGTAGGACTCCTCCGAGTCACGGGCTGCGTCAGTGTCCTCAATGCGGAAAACGAGCTTGCCGCCGGTGTGGCGGGCGTGCGCCCAATTGAAAAGCGCCGTCCGGACCATTCCCACGTGGGGCGTTCCGGTCGGCGACGGGCAAAAACGAACTCTCACAGGGGCATCAGTCATGCCCCCAACTGTAGCGGGCGGCTACTTGTGCACGCGCGAGAGCACCGCCCACATGTCGTTAGCTGCCGACGGGTCGTACCACCAGTTGTGGCCGGAGCCTTGCACCTTGACTCTCTGCGTCGGCTTGGAGCATCCCGCGGGACACACATGCCACTTGAGTAGCACGCACTAATTTGCTCAACGCGGAACCCAACTTGCCTGTCAACCCGGCGGATGCGGTGCTTGCCGGGGACGCTAAAATCGTTGCTCATGCCCTCACCCCGCCCTGAAACTGCGCCCGACTTCCTGTTGTCGCGGGCCAGCGGTTCCGTGCGCACTCAGGGAACCACCTCGACATTCATCGAACCGTGGGATGCGGTAGCTGCTCTGCAGCGTCGAGAGGTGAACATGGTGGTGGGAGCACTCCCGTTCGACCGGGATGCGCCAGCCGCCCTCACTGTGCCAGAGCAGATCATTACCGAGGCGGGAACCTTACAGCCGCACTCGTACTACCGCGAAGGGCCGGGCGCTCAACTCCACGCGGCGGTTGCCGGGTATGACCCAGAACCCCACGAACACCTACGCCGTGTGGAGGCGGCGGTGGACACAATCTGCAACTCGATCCTGGACAAGGTAGTACTGGCCCGGTCCGTCGACTTCGTCTTCGATCCCCCTGTCGACCCACGCCTTGTTGCAGCGCGATTGATTGAACTTTCCTCCACCCGCGACGGGTTCATCGCCGACCTGACTCCCGCTGGAAAGCCCGGACACATGATTGTCGGCTCCTCCCCCGAGCTCCTCATACGGAAGCAGGGGCTGGAGATCACCTCATATCCCCTTGCCGGTTCCGCACCCCGCATTTTCGACGATGAGGATGCTGACCGTGCAGCAGGCGAGAAGCTGTACAACTCTACAAAGGATCTCGACGAGCACTCCTACGTCGTCGAGCACATTCGAGACATTCTCACTCCGCTGTGCCGGGAGCTGACCATTCCGGACCGGCCCGTTCTCGACCGCACGAACGAGATGTGGCACCTTGCCACACCGATCAAAGGCGTGCTCTACGACCCCGCCCCCAGCGCACTCGACCTAGCCACCCGCCTGTACCCCACTCCCGCTGTCTGCGGATCCCCGCAGTACGCTGCGGAAGCGTTGATCACCACCGCGGAGACGGACCGATCGTTCTACGCAGGAACGGTTGGCTGGTGCGATTCCCACGGTGACGGTGAATACATGGTGTCCATCCGCTGCGCCGAGGTCAATGGTGACGGTACTGCTGCCCGCGCGTGGGCCGGCGGCGGCCTAGTGGCAGCCTCGAAACCAGAAGAGGAGCTCGCGGAAACAACCGCGAAGCTCCTCACCATCCAGCGTGCGCTGGGCCTCTAGTCAGCGATAGCGCTTGTTACGCGCGCTCAACCGGGTTGGCCAGCGAGCCGATTCCGGCAATTTCCACCTCAATCCGGTCGCCCGGAACCATTTCAGCAGTTCCTGCTGGGGAGCCGGTGCAAATGACGTCGCCCGGGAGCAGCGTGTAAGCGGAGGTGATGAACTCGATGATCTTCCCCAGCTTCCAGATCATTTGGTTGGAGTTGGAATCCTGCTTGGTCTCGGTCTCACCGTCGTGGGTCAGGTGCGCCTTGATGGACAGGTCGTCGAAGTCGAACTTGTCCAGGTCGGTCTCGATCCACGGGCCCAGCGGGCAGAAAGTGTCGATGCCCTTGGCGCGCGCCCACTGGCCGTCAGCGAATTGCAGATCGCGGGAGGAAACGTCATTGACGATCGTGACGCCGCGGACGACGGACTTCCAGTCTTCAGCCTTGACATTCTTGCATGGTGTTCCGATGACCAATGCGAGCTCGCCCTCGAACTCGACGCGGGTGGCGAACTCGGGAATCTTGATGGCCGCCTCCGGTCCGATCACGGCTGTCGGCGGCTTCAGGAAGAGAGTCGGCGGCAAGTGCTCTGCGGACTGTTTGAACACCTCGGCGACGTGGTCGGCGTAGTTGCGGCCAATGGCCACCACCTTGCTGGGCAGCATCGGGGCGAGAAGGCGTACGTCCTCAAGCGGCCACTCCTTGCCCGTGTATTCCGGCTCAGTGAACGGAGTACCGGCGATCTGCTTGGCGGTCGTGCCGTCATCGTCGATGACTGCGAAAGTCATTCCCTCGGGTGTCGCAATTCGTCCAAAACGCATGGGGTTGAGCATACGCGACGAAAAATATTCAGGGCTATTTGGCTGTCAGCGCCAGATAGAGTTCCGCGCAGGCGAGCGCGTCAGTCAACGCGTTGTGGTTACCGTAATCGGGCAGGTTATACCGGCTGCGCACGCGAGCGAGACGCAGATCCTCCCCGCGTGGATAGGTGGCCATGCGCTCCATATGGCGGCGTTCGAGGGAGAGAGTGTCTACGACTTCGTCCGCACGAAGCCGGAAGCGCTTTCCATACACCCTCTTGTGCAGTGCATCAATGAAGCCAGTCTCCATTTGCGCGAAATGCGCCAGCAGCGCGCGCCCCTCGATAGCCTGCAGGAAAGCATCGAGAGCGACCTGCGCATCCACACCCTCGCGCGCGATGTCGTCGTCAGTGACCCCGTGCACCGTTGCAGAGTCGCCTACTGACGCCCCCGCCAACACGAAATAGCCGGCACCGGAGAGATCAATCACTCGGTCCGTCACCGGCACCCACCCGATGGAGACGAGGTGGTGCTTATCCGGTTTCAGCCCGGTAGTCTCCACATCCACCGCCAGCAGCTGGCCGTCGACGATGTCTCGCTTGGGCGGACCGAACAGGCCGCCGCCTTTCAGACCGAGCATCTAGATCGACCCAACCGGGAATTTCGACGCCATCGCGGATTGCAGTCCCTTGATGATGCGGAAGGAGTCACGCAGGGCGTCACGGTCAATACTGGACAGCTGGGTCGGGTCGATACGGTAGTTCGGTTCGTCACCCGCACGGACCTGATTCGCTTGGTGCCGCAGCGCGAGGTTGGAAATGTAGTCGTAGGCGCGCAAGAGATCTTCGGCGCCCCGCGGAGAAATGCTCTGCCCTGCCGATGCCTCAATGCGCGTCTGCGTGCCCACGTCGGTAGCGCTCGCCAGGATCGCATAAAGTCGCGCCATCTGCACCACCGCCGCAGTGCCGCCCTTCTTCACGTCGAGGGTGGCGGCGTACTCGCCGGACCGCTCCACAACAAAGCCGCGGAAGAATCCGATCGGGGGTTCGCGCCGCGTCGCGAGCGCCGCGAGATGCGCGTGCAGGCGCTTTGAACCATGCGCGGCGACCACTGCGTTGTCGTGGACGCGCTGCGCCATCTCCTCGTCGCCGAACAGGCAGCGGAAGTCGAAGAAGATCTGCGCGTTAAGCAGCGCCTCGGACTCGGGAGCGGTGATCCACGTGTGGAAGGTCGCGTTCCACTCGTCCTCCGTCATCCGCCATTGCGGCTGGGAAGCCATCATTTCACCCGGACACAACGCCTGGCCAGCTTCGGCCAGTCCGGTGCAGATGAACTCCGTGAAGCGGCGAAAGTAGTCGCCGTGCTCGGCCTCGTTGTAGGAGTTATCCAGCACCAGAGCGTTGTCTTGGTCCGACGCTGGGCCCATTTCACGGCGTGCCTGGGAGCCCACTGCGACGAACGCGTACGGCACGGGCGCGGGACCGAGCTCTTCAGCCGCCAGTTCAGCGAGTCTGCGTGCGATCGCATCAGCGATGCTGGTCAGGAGTTGCTGCACTTCGCGTGCCGACGAGCCCCTGTCCAGGAAGCGGGCCGCCACGGCGGCGGCTCGTCGATAAGCATCTTTGAGCTCCTCCCTGCTGCTTCCCGCCACGTCTGCGGCGAGGTAGATCGGGTCGGACTGGAGCTGATGCATGACATCCGAACTGGTCAGCACACCGACGATCTGGTCGTCTTGGGTCACCGGGAGGTGGTGAATGCCCAACTCGCTCAAGATGAGCATGGCTTCAAACAACTTCGTGTCCGGGGCGATCGTGCGCACCGGCGCTGTCATCACCTCCGCCACCTGTACCGAGGTGTCCAGACCTTTCGCTACCACACGTTTACGCAAGTCGCGGTCGGTGAGAATGCCTGTTTCCGCGCCGCCGCAGATGACGATGCTGGACACGTTCGCCTCAACCATCTTCACTGCGGTTGCGCGGATAGACTCATCGAAACGCGCGGTGACCAGGTTCCCCATCCGGATCATGTCGCTGACGGTCATGCGCAGGGTATCGGAATTGCCGGGGTCATTGATCTCGTGGGCGTGCACAGCGACACGGCGGGACAGCGACTCGAAGAACCGCTTGATGTCCGGGTTGTCAGTGATCAGCTGGGTGAACGGTGCGCGCGGGAGCACGAGCAAAATGCTGTCCTCGATGGCGACCATGGCGTATCTGGACTCAGGCTCATCGACAAGTGTTGAGTATCCGAAGTTGCGGCCGGAATCGCGCCTGTCAATGAGGGCGTCCCCCTCGGCCAGAATATCCACCGCTCCCGACCGGATGATGTACAGGTTGTCGTTCACCTGGCCGTAGTCAACAACCGTCTCACCGCGCCGGACGTAAATGATCCGCATGTGCCGCGGCAGCTCACGAAGGGTCTCCTCTGGCAGGTGCGAGAAGGGCTCGTGCTGGGCAAGGAAGCTGCGGACTTCGTCGAGCTCAACTGTCATGGGGCTAACGTTGCCAGAAAGTTAGCCCGGATAAAGCAGTTTAGAGTTACTGGTAGCTCACAAACCAGGGGCGTGGATCGACCTCGTTGTAGGTCTGCTCCGGCGTGAACATCGGCTCATCTTCGTCAATGAAGTTCTTCCACGCCAGGAAAAAGCCCGGGTCCAAGCCCTCACGCAACACATTCCAGGTGTCGTACTTCTGGCCCGGGGAGCCGTGACCGTCCGCATGGAGAATGAAGGACAGCTCCGGGCGGGACGTGTCAATGTTTTCACGGTCCGGCAACATAGCCACCTGGAATTGGTGCACGATGAGCGCCTTTTGCGGCAGGTTATTCTCGCGGGTCAGATCAGCGAGCCACTCGGTGACCTCGTTGATCTCCGCCGCTTCAGCAGAACCGACCTGCGCGGCCGGCGCCTGGCCTGGCTGAAGTTTCCACTCCGCGTCGAGCGCCAGGCCGACGTTGGGGCGCTTGAGCAAGTCTTCGTAGAGAAGTGCCTGCTCCTTGAAGGTGGTCAGACCCGGTTGCAGGTCAATGACTGCGTATCCCCCGGCATCCACGATCGCGTCGATGTACGGTTCCAGCTCGGCCGGATCGAACTCGTTTGTGAAGTTGCCGTCGTCCCCTGGGTGTTCCGACGCGACAGTCGCGATGATCTCGAAGGCAGGAATGACCTGCTCGTCGGAGAACGCTTTGTATTCCTCCACATACTGGTTGACCACATCAACAGATTCCGCGGGCGGCTGCTCACCCATCTGACCCAGTGCGGGACCAGACGGGTGGCCGTACAGCGCGATCATCCGGCGTCCCGGGAACACCAACCCGCCACCGCCGGGAAGCTCACCGTTGCCGGCAAGAGAAATCACGTCGCGGAAATGCTCGGTGTCGCCGAATTGTTGGCCCAGCGCGACCGCGTCGTGGCCATCGACCTGCGCGATGGATTCACTAGTCACCCGGGGATCTGCGTACGGCAGCACGGTAAGCGGAAGCTTTGACGCTGCTGCGGTCGCAGCTGCGGCACGAGACGTCAGCTCAGTGACGAAGATCGGCGTGC
This sequence comes from Corynebacterium sp. CCUG 71335, assembly GCF_024454075.1. Lineage (NCBI taxonomy): Bacteria > Bacillati > Actinomycetota > Actinomycetes > Mycobacteriales > Corynebacteriaceae > Corynebacterium > Corynebacterium sp. CCUG 71335. Next base: position 103,173 of record NZ_JAGPYY010000003.1, on the reverse strand, counting down.
TGCTCCCGCCATCGTGGGTCTGCTCCCCCGCCTCAGCCACCGCAGCAACCTCGTGGCCGTCCTCTGCAGTCAGCGCAGCGGTGTCTTCGATCGCCTGTAAATCCTCGTCGTCCTGCTCGGATCCGGTGCCGACCTCAATCACACGCTCCGCCCCCAGGCGCTGCACCTCAGCGTCGACGGCCGAACTGGACTCCTCCTGCTGTGTCAGCATCGGCGCACCCAGATCAATGGCGATCGCCGCAGCCTGCAGCTGGTCGTCCTTCTCCGCAGAAGACACCACGACGGTGTCGGAGGATTCAAAGAACTGCTGGGATACTTCGGTGCCTGTGTCGTCCGAATCAGCGATCACCACCGAACCGTCCGAAACAAGATCAGCTGCGAGCTGCTCCTCGCGGCTGAGCTCTGGGTCTGCATCCTGGCCGTCGTCGGTGCAGGATGAGAGAACGAGAGCGGACGCTACCAGGACGGCAGCCGTGACTGGCCTATAAGACATAGGCCGAAGTCTACTTGAGAGCCTCCGCGATGCGGGTGCCGACGCGCTCCGTGGAGATCTCCTCCCCGCCCCGTGCAGACACGTCGTTGGCGACAGCAGCCTCGATACGGGAGGCTCCATCTTCATCATCAAGCCAGCGCAGCATCATGGCGACGGAGAGAATCATCGCGGTCGGATCCGCGATGCCTTTGCCCGCAATATCCGGTGCGGATCCGTGGACCGGCTCGAACATGGAGGGGTTGGTGCGGGAAGCATCGATGTTGCCCGAGCACGCCAAACCAACACCACCGGCGACAGCACCAGCAAGATCGGTGAGGATATCGCCGAAGAGATTGTCGGTGACAATCACGTCATAGCGCGACGGGTCGGTGACCATGTAGATCGTCGCGGCATCGATGTGGTTGTAATCGACGTTCACCTCCGGGTACTCGCGGGCGACATCGTTGACGGTGTTCTGCCATAGCGCACCGGCGTTGGTGAGCACGTTCGTCTTGTGCACGAGAGTGAGCTTCTTGCGTCGCTCCATGGCGGTCTCGAAACCGTGGCGGACAAGGCGCTCCACACCGTAGCGGGTGTTTTGGGAGACCTCGCTGGCAACCTCCGCGGGGGTGCCCTGGCGCAGGGTGCCGCCGTTTCCGCAGTACAGGCCCTCTGTTCCTTCGCGCACAACGACAAAGTCGATATCCCCAGGGTTAGCCAACGGGCTCACCGCCGTCGGGTACAGCTTCGATGGGCGAAGGTTGACAAAATGGTCCAGTTTGAAGCGCAGCGGCAACAGCAAACCGCGCTCCAACACGCCTGCCGGAACGCGGTCTGGGTCGCCAATCGCGCCGAGCAAGATCGCGTCGTGCTCCCGCAAGCTGTCCAAGTCCTCATCGGTCAGCAGCTCGCCGTTGCGCAGGTAGCGGCGAGCGCCGAGGTCGTACTCGGTGAGCTCCACGTCTCCGCGCACCGCGCGCAGAACTCTGAGACCTTCTTCCATCACCTCGGGACCAATGCCGTCCCCTGCAATAACCGCAATTTTCATGCAGCTCAGCTTAACAACAACGGCTCCCCGGATTCGCCTCTTGGTGTGCCCACCGCGTCTTCCAGAACTCCCGTTCCGTCATCAATTCTGCGTCCGGGTGGTGGGCGCGCTGATGCGCACAGTACTTCGCGTAGTCGTTATCGCCCATCAGCTCCTTGATGTACCAACTCGTCCACTTGAATGCCGAGACGGCACCATGCGCGATCGCACCCATTAATGCCCCGCTTCCGCCGGTGAATTCAATTCGAGCCCGTACTCCTTCGCCACTGCTTTCTCCTCCGCCGTGGCGAGCATCCCGCGCGGGGCGAACAGGGTGGACGGGACATCGGGTTCCTCGTTGGTCTCGATCTCTTCTCCGCGTTTGTGCACCTGCACCGCACGCACGCACGCCACCACCGTCGCCACGACCACGACAATCACCAACACTGCGAAGAAGATGGACAAAATGCCCTGAATCATCGTGTTCCGCACGACAATGTCGATCTCCTCCGGGCTGCCCGCCGCCTGGAATGTCTCCAGGCCCTGGTTGCGCGCATCCTTGTACTTCGAGTGCTGCGCGAAGTAGCCGATCGCAGGATCGTCGCTGAAGATCTTCTGCCAGCTCGCCGTCATGGTGATGATCAGGTCCCACACCAGCGGAACCACCGGGATCCACACCCACCTGAACAGCCCCTTCTTGAACACGATCGCGGTGACAAGGCACAGTGCGATCGCCGCCAGCAGCTGGTTGGCTATGCCGAACAGCGGGAAGAGCACGTTGATGCCGCCGAGCGGGTCGGTCACACCCATGACCAGGATCGCGCCCCACATACCGCAGACGAGAACGGTGGACACCCAGCTGCCCACGCGCCAGGACGGGTCCTTGAACTTCTCCAGGCCAGAGACATTGCCGATGATGTCGCCCATCATGAAGCGGGCGACGCGGGTGCCGGCATCAATGGCGGTAAGGATGAACAGGCCCTCAAACATGATGGCGAAGTGGAACCAGAATGCCTGCATGCCCGGGTGGCTGAAGATATTGGTCATGATCTCGGACATGCCGATGGCGAAGGTCGGTGCGCCGCCGGTGCGGGACACGATGCTCGGTTCCCCCACTGCCTCGGCGAGGGCCGTCAGCTGCTCTGCGGAGACTCCCTGCCCCGGGATGTTCAGGCCGTTGACGAACTCAGCCGCGGTAGCTTCTTCCCCGCCGGTTTTTGCCTTCGGGGAGTTGATGGCGAAGTAGATGTGCCGGTCGAGCACCACAGCGGTGATCAGCGCCATGATGGCCACGAAAGATTCCATGAGCATGCCGCCGTACCCGATCGCGCGTGCATGCGTCTCTTTCTCCAGCAGCTTCGGGGTGGTGCCGGAAGAAATCAATGCGTGGAAACCAGAGAGCGCGCCGCAGGCGATGGTGATGAACAGGAACGGGAACAGGTTGCCGGAGAATACCGGGCCGCCGCCCTCTAGGCCGAAGGATGTGATCGCCGGCATGTGAACCTCGGGCCGGTCGATGAGGATCGCCAGCGCCAGCATGACGATCACGCCGATCTTCATGAAGGTGGACAGATAATCGCGCGGGGCGAGCAGCAACCACACCGGCAAGATGGAGGCGACCACACCGTAGATCAGGATGCAGACTGCCAGCGTGGCCTTGGACAGGGTGAACAGTTCCGCACCCCAGGAGGTCTCCGCGACGTACCCGCCGCCGAGAATCGCCGCCATGAGCAGCACCACGCCGATGGCGGAGACTTCCGCAACGCGGCCCGGCCGAAGGAAACGGCCGTACACGCCCATGAACAAGGCGATCGGGATGGTCATCGCGATGGAGAACACGCCCCACGGAGACTCCGCCAGGGCGTTGACCACGACCAGGCCCAGCACGGCGATGATGATCACCATGATGACCATGGTGGCGATGCTGCCGGCGACGCCGCCGACCTGGCCGACTTCCTCTTTGAGCATCTGCCCCAGGGAGCGGCCGCGGCGGCGCTGGGACACGGCGAGAACGAGGTAGTCCTGCACCGCGCCGGCAAGCACGACGCCAATGATGATCCAGAGCGTGCTGGGCAGGTACCCCATCTGCGCGGCCATGACCGGGCCGACGAGCGGGCCGGCGCCGGCGATCGCGGCGAAGTGGTGGCCGAAGAGCACGCGGCGGTCGGTGGGAACGAAATCAGAACCGTCATTGACATACTCGGCCGGTGTCGCCCGGGTATTCCGCGGCTTGACCACCTTGTACTCGACGAGACGGGCATACAGGCTGAACCCGATGATGTATGTGCCAATGGCGGCGAGCACGAGCCACACCGAATTGATGGTCTCGCCGCGGTGCAACGCGATCGCGCCCCAACCGAGCGCGGTGAGCACTGCCGCGAAACCAATGACGACACGCTCGACGGCGCCGATGGCTTTCTTCGGCGTCACGCCGACGACGTGCTCTTTCCCGTCGGGTGTCGTGGTGATTTCGAGCCTTTCGCGCGGCACTGCGCCCGCTTGCGACTCGTCGCGTTCAACTGCGGTGGTCAAGTTCGCCCCCTTAATTAGGCTAAGAAAATGAAGTGCGTAAATACTCGCATATGCGCGGAGACGGGCGCAGAAAAAATCCCGGATTAATTCACATCCGGGATAAGTTTCTTTCGCTGGAGCGTATCGGTCGAGCGAGATGACCTAATCAGCCACGAATATATACGCGCATGAGCTAGTCGAGCACCAGCTGGAAGCAGTCCGCTTCGATGGACTTCGCGACGGAAGCTTCAAGATCAGCAGGCACCTCGGACTCGACTCGGAGAATGAGGAACGCGCCGTCACCCTTTGCGGACTGGGTCAGCGCGGCAGCTTCGATATTGATGTCGTGCTCGCCCAGCTGGGAACCGACCTTGCCCAGAGCGCCCGGCTGGTCGGTGTAGGACAGGAACAAGTTGCGGCCCTCTGCCCGCATGTCCACACCGCGGCCGTTGATGCGAACGATCTTCTCCACGTGCTCCAGTCCCGTCAGCGCCCCTTCGACGGTGGCGGTGTCACCGGAGGCGGACACGAGCTGAACCTCCAGGGAGGAACGGTGGCCGCGGGATTCGGAAGCAACACCGGATTCGACATTGAGGCCGCGGGCCTCCGCAATGGCCGGGGCGTTGACAAAAGTCACGGGCTCTTCGACGATGCCAGAGAACAGACCGCGCTCGGCAGACAGCGCCAACGTGGCCGGATCCTCGTGGGACAGCTCGCCGCGGGCGGTGACCTTGAGGGAGACCGGTGCGTCGTCGAGAAGCTTGCCGGCCAGCAGACCGAGCTTGCGGGACAGATCGAGCCACACAGCCACTTCTTCGTTCACCGCGCCGCCGATGATGTTGACCGCGTCCGGGACGAATTCGCCCGCGAGAGCCTTGAGCACAGAGTCTGCGACATCAGTGCCAGCGCGGTCCTGTGCCTCCGCAGTCGACGCTCCCAGATGCGGGGTCACCACGACCTCCTCCAGCTCAAACAGCGGGGAGTCAGTGCACGGCTCGCTGGAGTACACATCGAAACCTGCACCGCGAATCGGTCCGTTTGTGATCGCGTCGGCAAGCGCGTGCTCGTCGACAAGCCCGCCGCGAGCCGCGTTGACAATGATCTGGCCTTCCTTCGCCTTTGCCAGCAGCTCAGCATTGAACATGCCCTGCGTTTCCTTCGTCTTGGGCAGGTGAATGGTGACGAAGTCTGCACGGGAGACCAGCTCCTCCAACTCGACCAACTCAACACCGAGCTGCGCGGCACGCGTCGGGTTCGCGTACGGGTCATACGCAATGATCTCAGTTTCAAAGGCGGCCAGTCGCTGCGCGAACAGCTGACCGATGTGGCCGAAGCCGACAATGCCGACGGTCTTTCCGAAGATCTCCACGCCCTTGAAGGAAGAACGCTTCCACTCGCCGTCGCGCAGGGTCTTGTCGGCAGCCGGGATCTGGCGGGCAGTGGACAGCAGCAGCGCGATTGCATGCTCGCAAGCAGAGTGAATGTTGGAGGTTGGTGCGTTGACGACCATCACGCCGCGCTCCGTGGCCGTCGGCACGTCGACGTTGTCCAGGCCGACACCAGCGCGGCCCACGATGCGCAGGTTCGGAGCAGCCTCGAGAACCTCACGGTCCACAGTCGTTGCAGAACGCACGAGAAGAGCCTCAGCCTCGGGCACAGCTGCGAGCAGTTCCGCACGGTTCGGGCCATCAACCCACCGCACCTCTACTGCGTCTCCGAGGGCATCAACAGTGGACTGGGCGAGCTTGTCGGCGATGAGAACGACGGGCTTAGACACGGTGGGTACTCTCCTTGGAAACGGGGTATCAGCAGCGCTGGTTAGTTTAGCGCCCCCGCTTCCGCTTCCGCGATGCGGTCTGCCAGCTCCTCTCCCGTTCCAAAGTCACGCCCGAGGGCGACTAAGGGTTTGTCCGCCAAACCGGCTGTGGCAAGCAGGGTTTCCCGTGCGGCCCGGGGATCCGGATCCGGCACCACGGTCACCGCTGCTCCGTAGGCCCGGGCAGTAGCGATCGCCGGAACAGAAGCGCTGTCCAGTGCGATGACCTGCGGCGCCATCTCTGCATCCAGCCGCGACTGAAGAGGCACCGTCCCGCTTTCCGCGTTCTCCGGAACCTTCTGCTCCCCGGGGAATCCCGCGCGCAGCCATGTGGGTTCAGAGGCGTTGAGGTCCGCCACCGCCACAGCGGCATCGCCTGGCGATTCCACGACGTGTTCGGTGAATTTTAAAGACGTCGCTTGCTCAAGCGCCTCCAGCCCGCCCGGGTCACGCACGATCACGAGATCCTCCGTGTAGTTGAGCACCGGAACATAACCCACCGCAAAGATAGTGTGCGCGCCGAGTCGCTCAATTTCCTGAATGACCTGATTGTGGTGGTCGCTGTCGTAAATGACCATCGGGGCATGTGCGACCGCAGCCACGGATGCCGCGCGCAGCTGCGAATGCATGTCCCCGTCCGAGAGAATCAGAATCTCGGAGGATTCGAAGAACAATTCGGTCGCTGCGAACCCATGCGGATCGTCGAGCACGACGGGATGGCCCTCAAATTGCTCCGCCACGTGGCGGGAAGAATTCACAGTGCGGGCTTCCTGGAGTTCGGGGTCCTTGTTTGCCGTGTTGCTTGTGCTGCTCGTGCTGCCAGTGGTGGACGTGTCCGCCTCAGGGCCAGGACTCTCGGATGTGCAGCCGGCGAGCACAATGCACGAGCCGAAAACAGCGAGGCTGCGACGTAGCTTCATACGCGGTCTCGCTGCGCCGGCTTGTTCATGGCGTACTCGATCATGCCCAGGAACCGCTCGTGGCGGTCCGCGAAAAACGCCTGCCAGTTCGACGTGAGCAGGTACTCCGGCTCAATCTCGTGGGTGGCTAGCAGCGCATCAAATTCGTCATCTTCCATGATGGCTTTGGACTGTAGCCGGGACAGGTAACGCTTCGGGTCATTGCCCTCCATGACGCTTTCTGTCCGCTTACCCAGCGGTGTGCGGTTGAGCACGGAGGCCGCCAATTGCGGGTCGACATTGTGCACGCGGCAGAAACCGGGCGGGAAAACTTGATAGAAGCCAGGTTGAAGTTCGGCGACGGTGGTTCCGTCGAAAAGCTTGCCCGTGCGCCAGTCCCTCGCACCGCGCGCCATGAGGAGTGAGAAAAGACCGCGGTAGACGCCCGAGTCTTCGTCAGCGGTGATGAGACGGGATTCGACGAACTCTGCATCCTGAACCGTCTTGGGCACAACCTCGGTCTCGCCCTTCGCCCATGGGGTGACCTGGTCCACGTCCGAGCCCGCGCGTATCGACGGCGAGTGCGCTCCGTACAGTTCTCCGAACACCCCGCTCCAGTACCACTGGTTAATGCGGTCCCACGTCGCCGGCTTGTCCAGGCAACCGTCTTCGTAGGACAGGCGCGCGAGAATCACGGCCAGCGGCACCAATTGGCCGTTATAGGGCACCTGGTCGACGCTGAAGATGCAACGGTCCGAAAGGAACTGCGCAGCGCGCTCGAACGCGGCGAGCAGATCGCGGGAGGCCCACAGGTACTCATCCAGTTTCAGGTTGAGAATGTCACCGCGGTGACCGCGCGCGAAACCGTTCATGCCGGATACCAGCAGCGAAACACCGCGCAGGAAACGCACGCGCGTCACCGATCGCAGTGCTGGGTATTGGTGGAGCACCCCCTCGCACTCCTCCCAGTGAGCTGCCAATGAGAAGTCCGGGTTCTCCAGCGCGAACACTGCAGTGAGCAGCTCGAACACGTCCATCGACACGCCCTGGGAGTTCGCCTGCGCGAAAATCTGTCCGACACCGATTTGGGATGTGCCGCGTTCAAGACGGGTCATCGGCAAGTCGTAAGCGGCCAGCGGACGAACAATGCTGCGGTGGAAAGCTTTCACATCCTCGCGTAACGACGGATCCTCCGCATTGGCCGCCATATCGAACAGGAGATCATTTCCCTCCTCCCACAGCAGCGCCGACACCGGCACGACGTAATTGTCCACCATCGTCTGGCGGTCAGTGATGCCGCCGGGAATGTCCGGACCGAAGTGGGAGCGAATCACTCCCTCATCATCCACGGCGAAAATGGCCTCCTCTGGGATCGGCTCAGCCCGTACCGCCGCACGCACATCAACGAAGTAGCGGCGATGGATCCGGCGCTGACGGAAATCCAGCACCTCCAGACGGCCGTCACCTTGCAGGGCAAGGTAGAGAGAGGCGAGGCGCTGTTGGCCGTCGAGAAGCAGAAGACCCGGCTCGTTGTCTGTCTCCGGCGCCCCAGGAAGCGTGCGCGGCTTGAAGCGCATCGGCTCATTGCGGGTATCCAACGCCAGCAAGGTGCCCACCGGGTATCCGCGCAGCACAGAGGAAATCAAGGTGCGCGTGCGATCCACATCCCACAGATATGTGTGCTGAAAGTCAGGAATCTGCAGTTCGCCACGATCAATGCGCGCAAACAGGTCGGTCAAGGAGTAGCTCGGCGTGGTAAACCCCATGGCCACAACTCTAGATCACTGCGCGTGTTCATGAGGGGCGCAGAATACCTCGTGAGCTGAGTGCTCAGGCCCCTCAAGCTGAATGGTGGCGTGGTCGATCCCGAATTCGCGCAGACGCGCCTGCGCACGGTCAAGCAGCACCCCCTGATCGCCGCGTGTGATGAGGTGAACAGTGCACAGCACGTTGTTCCCACTCATTGACCACAGATGCAGGTCATGAATGCCCTCCACATGGGCAATCGACAACAGTGCGGCCTCGACTTCAGCAGGGTCAATGTGTGCTGGCACTCGTTCCAGCAGCACGCTTATCGACGTCTTGAGCAACTCCCACGCCCGCGGGAGCACCATCCCTGCAATCAGAAGGGACGCAATGACATCTGCAGCTTGAAACCCCGTGAAGGCAATGACCAGACCCGCCACGATGACCGCGACTGATCCGAGCAAGTCCACCATCACGTGAAGGAACGCACCCTCCACGTTGATGGAGTGCTTCCGCTGGGAATAGAGCACTGCCGCCGAAAGGATGTTGGCCACCAGACCCACGAATGCCACTGTGATCATGGTGGCCGTGTGCACCTCTTCCCCACTGCCCAGACGGCGCACCGCCCCCACAACGATCCCGATGGAGATGACCACAACGGTGACGGCGTTCAGTGCCGCCGCGAGCACCTCCACCCGGCGGTATCCGAAGGTCGCGTACGCGGAGACTTTCCGCCGGCCAATCAGCACTGCGATGAGTGCGATGATGAGACCGGTGGCATCCGACAGCATGTGCATCGCGTCTGCGAGCAACGCCATGGACCCGGACAGCCAGCCGCCGGCAAGTTCCGCGAGGAACACAATCGCGGTGATCCCAAGCGCGACCGCGAGCGCCCACATGGGCGCGGAATCATGGTGCTGGTGACCATGCCCATGGTGTCCATGGTCGTGCTTGTGTTCCCTCACGGTCACCACTTTATGACACTTTGGCTCTTATTGAAACTCTATTGAAAACTGGAAATCGACGAAAACTGTTTCTCACCTGGGAGTAAGCTCAAGAAGCTAGGTGACACATCCCCAACTTGTTTCACCCCCTTCCGTCACGTCACCGGAAAAGTTGTTACCCTGGTTACTTGTACGTTAACGAGATGCGTTATTTAGAAAGGTGTCGAGATGACCTCCAAGAACCCGAACCTGAACCCGAACGACCCGAACAAGCTGCCGCACGACGCGAACAACCTGCCGACCGAGCGCATCGGTAACGCTGAGGACCGCATCGGCCGCGGCGACCCGATCGACGAGACCCGCGTCAGCGAGTCCCGCATCGTCCCGGACGAGGAGAACACCGCCCGCACCGAGACCACCGCTGCGGCAAACCGTCCGGCGACCACGACCGGTGGCTCCACCGCCGCTCAGGAGACCGAGAACGGCGGCGGCAACTGGTGGAAGTGGCTGCTGGGTCTGCTCGCCCTGCTGCTGCTCGGCTGGCTGATCTACGCTCTGGTTTCCGGCAACGGCGACGAGGGCGACGCTGACCCGTCCACCACCACCGTTGGCACCACCACCGTCGACGAGACCACCACCGAGGCTCCGGCTGGCGAGGCTAGCCCGGCTGAGGGTGCTGAGGACGCTGCCGGCGATGCTGGTGATGCCGCAGGCGACGCTGCTGATAGCGCTGGCGATGCCGCTGGTGACGCTGCCGACACCGCAGGCGACGCTGCTGATGAGGCTGAGGACGCTGCCGGTGACGCCGTAGAGAACGCCACCAACTAAGCGCGAAAGGCTTCTGCCCCGCTCCCCTGTCGTTGGGGAGCGGGGCGTTGTCGTATCTGAAACCCAAAGAAAACTGACAAACAAATATGAGCTCCCCTACCGGGGAGCTCATTGTCGTCGAGAAGCGGGTTACTGCGCCGTGTCTGTCAGGGGGCTCTTGACCCAGCTCATCATGTCGCGCAGCTTAGCGCCGGTCGTCTCGATCGGGTGCTGTGCGATCTGGTCGCGCAGGCCCTCGAGCTCCTTATTGCCGCCGTCGACGTTGGCGACAAGGCGGCGGGTGAATTCGCCGGACTGGATGTCCTTGAGCACCTCACGCATACGGTCCTTAGCCCCCTCGTCCACGACGCGCGGGCCGGAGAGGTAGCCGCCGAACTCGGCAGTGTCCGAAACGGAGTAGTTCATGTTTCCGATGCCGCCTTCGTAGATCAGATCAACGATCAGCTTCAGTTCGTGCAGGCACTCGAAGTACGCCATCTCCGGCTCGTAGCCAGCCTCGGTCAGGACGTCGAAGCCGTTCATGATCAGCTCCTCCAGGCCACCACACAGCACAGCCTGCTCGCCGAAGAGGTCGGTGACGGTCTCAGCCTCGAAGGTGGTCGGGATGACGCCCGCACGTGCGCCACCAATCGCGGCTGCGTACGACAGGGCAAGCTCACGGCCCTTGCCGTTCGGGTCCTGCTCGACGGCGATCAGGCAGGGCACGCCCTTGCCGTCGACGAAGGTGCGGCGGACCAGGTGACCCGGGCCCTTCGGCGCGACCATGCCGATGGTGATGTTCTCTGCCGGCTCGATGAGTTTGAAGTGAATGTTCAAGCCATGGCCGAAGAACAAAGCGTCACCCTCATTGAGGTTCGGCTCAATGTCGTTTTTGAAGATCTCAGCCTGGGAGGTGTCAGGGGCCAGCAGCATGATGACGTCAGCCCAAGCAGCTGCGTCCGCGTTGGACTTGACCTCGAAACCAGCTTCCTTTGCCTTATCAGCGGACTTGGAGCCGTCGCGCAGACCGATGACGACCTCGACACCAGACTCGCGCAGGTTCTGAGCGTGCGCGTGACCCTGGGAGCCGTAGCCGATGATGGCGACCTTGCGACCCTGGATGATGGACAGATCGGCATCGTCGTCGTAGAAGACCTCAATAGCCATGGTGAGAAACCTTTCGTCGGGATATGTGCCTATCCCACTATACGGGAGGGGCGTTTCAAATTTACTTAGAGGGTGCCAGCGTCTTCGCGCCGCGGTTGAGCGCAACACGTCCAGACTGAACCAGTTCGCGGATACCGAAGGGCTCGAGCACCTCAAGCAGAGCCTTCAGCTTGCTCGACGTACCGGTCGCCTCGATGACCACCGAATCCGGCGACACATCCACCACGCGGGCGCGGAAAATATTTGCGGCATCGACAACCTGCGGTCGGTTGCTGTTGTTCGCGTTGACCTTCACCAGCATCAGGGAGCGCGCGATGAACTTGTCCTCTTCCAGGCGGATCACCTTGATCACGTGGATCAGCTTGTGCAGCTGCTTCGTGATCTGCTCCACGGCATGTTCGGAGGCGTCCACAACCACCGTGATGCGGTTGATCCCCTCAGTCTCCGTCTTGGCTGTGGCCAAGGAGACCAGGTTGAAGCCGCGGCGGGTGAACATGGCGGTGACGCGGGTGATGATTCCGTCGACATCCTGAACCAGCACAGACAGGACGCTGCGGGTCACATCGTCATAAAGATCGTTGGTAGTCATTGCTAGTTCTCCTCGTTCACTTCTTGCACGGTTTCGTGGATGTCGGCGGGTGATTCACCGGCGGAGATTTCTTCGTCGAAAAGCGGGCGCAGATCACGCGCGTACTGGATCTCAGAGTTCGAGCTACCGGCGGAAATCATCGGCCACACCTGAGCGTCCTCGCCCACCACAAAGTCGATGACCACCGGACGGTCATTGATCTCGCGGGCGCGCTGGATCGCGGGCAGCACCTCATCCTCCGTGGTCACACGGATCGCTTCAGCACCGAGCGCAGACGCGAGACCCAGGAAATCCGGCACGTACGTGGTGTCCTGGTGCAGCTTCGTGTGGGAGTAGTGGCCCTCGTAGAACAGCGTTTGCCACTGACGGACCATGCCCAGGTTGCCGTTGTTGATCAGGGCGACCTTGAACGGGAAGCCCTCCACCGCCGCAGTGGTGATCTCCTGGTTGGTCATCTGGAAACAACCGTCACCGTCGATCGCCCAGACTTCCTTGTCCGGGCACGCGGCTTTCGCACCGAGCGCTGCCGGAACAGAAAAGCCCATGGTGCCCAGGCCACCGGAGTTGAGCCAGGTCCGCGGGTGCTCGAAGTCGATGAACTGGGCAGCCCACATCTGGTGCTGGCCCACACCAGCAACGTAGATGGCTTCGGGCCCGACTTCCTTGGACAAAGTCTCAATGACGTACTGCGGGGACAGAGACCCGTCCGACTGCGGGTCGTATCCGCGCGGGAAGCGCTGCTTCATGTCGCCCAGGTAACCCTTCCACTCGTCGATCTTCGGAGCGGAAATCTTCTTCGATTTCTTGAAGACATCCGTGAACTCGGAGAGCACCTGGCGGGCATCGCCCACGATAGGCACGTCCACAGCCCGGATTTTGCCGATTTCGGCCGGGTCCACATCGGCGTGGATGACCTGCGCGTCGGGAGCGAAGCGGTCCGGGTCGCCGGTCACACGGTCGTCGAAACGCGCGCCGATAGTGATGAGCAGGTCAGCCTTCTGCAGCGCGGCTACCGCCGGAACGGTGCCGTGCATGCCCGGCATTCCCATGAACAGCTCATGGTGGGACGGGAAAGCCCCGAGAGCCATGAGCGTGGTGACAACCGGGACGCCGGTCAGTTCGGCGAATTCGCGCAGCTCCTTGTGTGCGCCCGCCTTGATGATGCCGCCGCCGGCATAGATCACCGGCTTCTTCGCCTCGGCGATCAGCTTCGCCGCCTGGGTGATCTGGCGCGAGTGCGGCTTTGTCGTGGGCTTGTAGCCCGGCAGGTCCACAGCCGGGGGCCAGGCAAAGTCGAGCTCCGCGTTCTGCACGTCCTTCGGAAAGTCGACCAGGACCGGGCCCGGGCGGCCGGTGCTGGCGAGGTGGAACGCTTCGGCGAGCGCACCCGGGATCTCGTCCGGGTGGCTCACCATGATGTTGTGCTTGGTGATCGGCATGGTGATCCCGCGGATGTCCGCCTCCTGGAAGGCGTCGGTGCCCAACAGCGAGGAACCGACCTGACCGGTGATGGCGACAAGCGGCACGGAGTCCAGGTACGCGTCCGCCAGCGCGGTGACGAGGTTGGTGGCACCCGGTCCTGACGTGGCCAGGCACACACCGACCTTGCCGGATGCCCAGGCGTAACCTTCTGCGGCGTGACCCGCGCCCTGTTCGTGCCGCACCAAAACGTGGCGCAGTTTCTCAGCGGAGAACAAAGCCTCGTACAGCGGCAGCACTGCTCCGCCCGGGATACCGAAGATGACTTCAGTGCCGAGCTCTTCGAGACTGCGGACGATCGCTTCCGCTCCCGTCATCCTCTCCGACTGTTTGCTTTGTGACGCTGCCACTTTTCTCGAACTCCTTTATGAGTTGTGCGGTGTCTACCAGAACAAAACCCCCGCTTTAGATTAGCGGGGGCGCTTGTCGTTTCCGACCTCAGGCAGTGACGTACTTCACGCGTAGGCCGAGCGCCGCGCTGGTACTACCACTAGGTCGAATGTGAACATGCCTAGATCATACACATCTCCCAGGTCTCTATAGGCAATAACGGGATAGGGTTAAAACTGCTATGCCGTTTCAACTAATTTTCAACCAGGTGTGGAGCTGGATCGCCGACACAGGCATCAACCTTGCGCTCCTGATCATCCTCGCGATGCTCGTGCCGCGTGCAGGGCGTTTGGCAAACCGGATCGTCGAGAAGCGGATCCAAGCTTCCCAGGACGAAGACGAGGGCAAGTCCTCGCTGGCAATTGCCGGAGTAGGCATTTACATCATCCAGATCATCGCCTACTTCCTCATCCTGGTTTTCCTCTTGCAGCAGATCGGGTTCTCGCTCGCCGGCGCTGCCATCCCCGCCACCGTGATCTCCGCCGCTGTCGGTTTCGGCTCGCAGCAGATCATCGCCGACTTCGTCGCAGGGTTCTTCATCCTGTCCGAGAAACAGTACGGCGTGGGCGACCTCGTCACCTTCCAGGGCAACGGCGTGGATCTCACGGGCACCGTCATCCAGATCACCATGCGCTCCACGCAGGTGCGCACGCTGGAGGAGTACACGGTGACCATCCCGAACTCCGCCGCCCAGGTGTGCATTAACAATTCCAACCACTGGTCGCGGGCGCTAGTCGTCGTCCCGGTCCCGCTGCTGGGTTCGCGCGACACCGAGGAAGTCATCGCACGCGCCGACAGCGCCGCCCGCCGCGCCATCGCCGACCCGGAGATCGAACCGCTCATCCGGGGCGAACTGCTCTCCCAACCGGGTTTGAACTTGAACGCTCCCACGACTGTGGGAATGCCGTGGACACTGGACATCCGGTATATGATCCGCTGCTCCCCTGGCGACCAGTTCCCCATCGAGCGAGCCATCAACGTCTATGTTCTCGAAGAGTTCTTCGATGAGTACGGTTCAGCTACCCCCGTCAGCGGCGAGACCACGGATGACCCTGACAACCCAAAGACGTCCGCCTTCGCACCCGCATTCGCGTCGAAACGCTACGCCTCGGACTGGGGCCTCGAAGGCGCTGAAGAGGCTCACACGACAGTGATCCCCGCGAACCGAACCGGCATCACCGCCGGTGACACGGAGATTCCGGAGGCAGACAACGACCCAGCTGCCCAAGATCAGACTCAACGCAGGCACGCGCTTGGCACACTCGGCGGACGCGTCCGCGCGTCCACCGGAGCGCTCATCACAGCCTTCATCGTGCTGCTCATCTTCCGCGGGTTGACCATGTCCGCTGCCGAAGATAGCGAAGCGCGATCCGGTGTTCTCGCCCCGCCACGGGTGAACCCGACATCAACTGTGCCGGAAGAATCAACAACGCCGACTGAAACGCAGCAACCGACGACTACAGAGCAGACACCGGCAACCGAGCAGACCCAGGCGCCGACGTCGGAGCAGCAGCAACAACAACGGCAGAACCAGCAACAGCCGACCACGACACCCGCGCAGCAGCCCACTCAGCAGCAGCCCAGCGAAGCCCCGTCCCAGCCGACTGGCGCCCCGCAAGAGGCAGAGCAGACTGAGCAGACACAGAACTAGCTGACCCTACCGGTACCTGGCTGTGTTTTAGAGACTGTCCGGGGCATTCGATAGCATGTCTCCCATGACTTCCGAAGGCCGCACCTTCACACCCGAACGCACCCACGTGCTCGCGGTCGGGCTCATCATGGGTATCGCTCTCATCGGCATTTCTTGGGCACCGCAGTACCTGGGCTGGCTGCTCATCTTCCCCATTCTGTTCTTGGCGTGGGTCTTCACTGCCAAGACTCATGTCAGTGACCGCGGGCTGGAGTTGACGTACCTGTTCAGGAAGAACGTCTCCATCGACTGGGACGACCTGGAGGGTGTCAGTTTCGAAGGTGCCGGTGCGAAAGCAACTGTGGCCGACGGCAGCCAGTACGCCATGCCAGGAGTAACGTTCAACTCACTGCCCGCGCTGTCAGAGGCCTCCGGCGGACGGATCACCGACGTGATCACCGAAGCCGCTGAAGCCGCAGACGGGATGGTCGAAGTTACAGACCAGGAAGGCAACTCGGTGCTCATCACGAAAGAGGAATACGAGCGCCGAGACAACGCACACGACAGCTAAAGGAGCAAGCACGTGTCTAACGCGATCCCCCTTCGTTCTCGGGTCACCACCGCTGGCCGTCAGGCCGCCGGTGCCCGTGCTCTGTGGAAAGCCACAGGCACGAAGGACAACGAGTTCGGCCGCCCCATCGTGGCCATTGTGAACTCTTATACCCAGTTTGTGCCCGGGCATGTGCACCTGAAGAACGTCGGTGACATCGTCGCTGAGGCGGTGCGTGAAGCTGGCGGTGTGCCCAAGGAATTCAACACCATCGCGGTGGACGACGGGATTGCCATGGGCCACGGCGGCATGCTCTATTCTCTGCCCAGTCGCGAGATCATCTCCGACTCCGTGGAGTATATGGTCAATGCCCACACTGTCGATGCGATGGTGTGCATTTCCAACTGCGACAAGATCACCCCAGGCATGCTCAACGCCGCCATGCGGTTGAATATCCCCGCCGTGTTCGTTTCCGGCGGCCCGATGGAGGCCGGCAAGGCTGTCGTCATTGACGGCGTGGCGCAGTCGGGCAAGAAGACTAACCTTGTTGACGCGATCTCCTATTCGGCGAACGACGACATCTCCGATGAGGACTTGGACCGCATCGTGGAGTCCGCTTGCCCCACCTGCGGTTCTTGCTCCGGCATGTTCACCGCGAACTCGATGAACTGCCTGACCGAGGCTCTTGGCCTCTCCCTGCCGGGCAACGGCAGCACCTTGGCCACGCACACTGCCCGCCGCCAGCTCTTCGAACGCGCCGGCCGCACCATCATGGACATCACCCGTCAGTACTACGGCGAGGGCGATGAGTCGGTGCTACCGCGCAGCATTGCTAACCGCGATGCTTTCCGCAACGCCATGGCGCTGGACATGGCTATGGGTGGATCCTCCAACACCATCCTGCACACCTTGGCTGCAGCTCAGGAGGGCGAGGTCAACTTCGACCTCAAGGACATCGACGAGTTGTCGCACGAGATTCCCTGCATCTCGAAGGTCGCCCCGAACGGCACCGCACACATGGAAGATGTCCACCGTGCAGGCGGCATCCCCGCCATCTTGGGTGAGCTCAACCGCGCCGGCAAATTGCACACCGACGTTCGCTCTGTCGTTTATGAGAACCTGCAGGACTGGCTCGACGACTGGGATATCCGCGGCGGCAAAGCGACCGACGAAGCTAAGGAACTCTTCCTCGCTGCCCCCGGCGGTGTGCGCTCCACCGAAGCGTTCTCCCAGTCCAACCGCTGGGACGAACTGGACACCGACTCGGTCAATGGCGTCATCCACGACTTCGACCACCCCTTCAGCGCTGATGGCGGACTGGTGGTCCTGCGCGGCAACCTCGCGGAGGATGGGGCAGTTTTGAAGACCGCTGGCGTGGAGGAGGAACTCTGGGAGTTCTCCGGCCCCGCCCGTGTCGTTGACTCGCAGGAACAGGCTGTCTCAATGATCCTGTCCCGCGAGGTTCAGCCGGGTGAGGTCGTGGTGATCCGCTACGAGGGTCCGGCGGGTGGCCCCGGCATGCAGGAAATGCTCCACCCGACGTCCTTCCTCAAGGGCGCCGGCTTGGGGAAGAAGTGCGCGCTGATCACCGACGGCCGCTTCTCCGGCGGCACGTCGGGGTTGTCCATCGGCCACATCTCCCCCGAGGCCGCGCACGGCGGATTGATCGGTTTGATTGAAAACGGTGACCAGATTTCCATCTCTGTGCGTGACCGCAAGCTGACTCTTGATGTTGACGAGGATGAGCTGGATCGCCGCCGCCAGGACATGGAGGCTTCGGAGAACCCGTGGACACCTACCCGCACCCGGCATGTGACGAAGGCGCTGCGGGCGTACAGCAAGATGGCCACGTCTGCAGACAAGGGCGCTGTCCGGCGCGTCGATTAGCATGCCTGTAGTTTTCGTCCTGCTCGGCGCGCTCATCGGCGCAATCAACCTCGGGCACAGCTTTTACCTGGCGGCGAACGAGACGCTTCTCGATGTCGGTGTGTTCCGCGACGCCGGCAATGCGTTAGTCAACGGCGATCCGCTTTACGACGGTTTTCCCACCCGCTCGGGCTTCGCCTTCATCTACCCGCCGTTTGCCGCGTTGCTGTTCGTTCCGCTGACCTGGCTGCCCGAGGTCGCGATGGACATTGCCTGGAACACCGCGATCATTCTGGCCATCTTCGCCATCATCGGGATGGCCTGCCACCGCCTCGGACTGGAGCGATGGTGGATGTGGGCGATCGGGCTGACGGGGTTGTCCACGCTGCTGGACACCGTGTACATGAATCTCTACTACGGCCAGATCAATGTGTTCTTGATTCTGCTGGTGGCAGCGGATGTGCTCGGGTACACCCCGAAGAAGATTCGCGGGATTGGCGTGGGCATCGCAGCCGGGATCAAGCTCACCCCGGCCGCGTACGGTGTCATTTTTCTGGTGCGCAAAGACTGGTGGTCTGTGGCGCGCTCCGCCGGGTTCTTCGCTCTCACGGCGCTGATCGGGTTCGCTCTGCGGCCAAAGGAGTCCATCTACTTCTGGACGGAGCAGTTTTTCGCCACCGATCGTGGCGGCGACGTGTTCTACCCGCCCAACCAAGGTGTCGGCGGCATGCTCTCGCGCGGTTTACTCAGCGCAGGGACCGTCGAGTCGCTCGCACCTTTCATTCTGCTGACATTCGCCTTGCTGTCGATCTTCATTGCGTACCGCCTCGAGCAGCGCGGCCGCAGTGTCGAAGCGCTCCTCGTCGTGGTGCTGGGCATTTCGCTGGGCGCACCGATCGCGGTTTCGCACCACTGGGTGGGCGTCATTCTCATCCTCCCGCTCATCTTCGCTGCCCGGGAGAAGAACATGCGCGTCCTACTCGCGGTTGCAGCAGGTGCGCTGATCTCGCCGAGCTACACGATTATCGACGAGAGCGAGGCGCAGGTGTGGGCGTGGCCACTATGGCTCAACACCAACATCATCGGGTTAATGGGGTTGACGGTCTTCATCGCCTACTTGGCGGTAGCGCTACAGGAACCACCACATAAGGAACGCCGCAGCGACGCCGAAGGCGGCGCAGATCCAGGAACTGGTCATGGGGCGGCGTGCCCAGCTGCGGCCGAAGTCGACGCTGAACAGGCCCGGTCCGGTGAACTGGACGGACGCAGCCATGCCCAGAAGGCCAATCGCTAGCCACACAGCAGGGTTCCAGGTGAACGCGTTCGCACCGTTCTCCGACGCCGTGATCAGGTGAAGGGATTCAAAACCAGTGGCAGCAATGGCAAGCATCGCGGCGACAGGGGTGAGCAGACCGAGTACCAGGAACACGCCCGCCGCCAACTGCAGCGTTGGCAAGGCGATGGCGAGGATGCCCGGATAGCTGTACCCGGCGAATTGCTCCTCTAGCCCCGGCAGACCTGGGTTGCCGCCCAGCTGGAAGAAGGTCTCCACGCCCGAGATGATCAACAGTGCACCGAGGACAAGACGGAGAATCAACACACCGACATCGATCGTTCCGCGTCCGACAGGTGCTTCGGCCGCGGGTTCTACAACCGCTGGAGCTGCAGGCACCGTGCCGACCGGAGCCGCGGGGCCGTTGACTTCAACGTCGACCGGCTGAGCCAACGGCTCGCTGGCACCGGTACTGGCAGGCTCCCCCACGGCGGGAGGCGTTGCCACTGGCTCGCCCACTTGAGTTTCCGGCTGCGGCGTGGGTGCCGACGGAAACACCTCAGTGGGCGCGGCCTTGCCCGTCCGGTCATACACAGAGGGAGCCTCGGGAACGTCACCGAAGTCATCCAGCTCGTTCACGGGCTCGAGGTTCTTGCGGTAGGAGGTGCTGCCTGAATCAGTCATGCACTTCAATCTAGGCCAGCACTGGCCCCAAACCCGCGAAGCTAACCGCGTGTGCGTGAAGCTGTAGCGCCACCCCAGATGTTGATGGAAGTACCGTCGACGGTCGAGGAGATATCGTCGATAAGCGAAAGCTCCTCATCGCTGAACGCGAGATTATTCACCGCGTCGAGGTTGTCGTCGAGCTGCGCAACGCTGGACGCACCGATGAGCGTGCTGGTCACACTGCGTTCGCCTTGGTCGCGCAGAACCCAGGCAATAGCCATTTGTGCCAGCGTCTGGCCGCGCTTCTCAGCGATAGCGTTGAGCTTGCGCACCGCCTCGAGGTTGGACTCGGAAAGCATTCCGTCGCGAATGGATTTGCCCGCAGCCGCGCGGGAATCTTTCGGGATCCCGTCGAGGTAGCGGTCGGTGAGTAGACCCTGCGCCAGCGGCGAGAACGCGATCACGCCCAAACCATTCTCGGCGGCCGTGCCTAGCAAACCATCCTCCACCCAGCGGTTGAAGATGCTGTAGCTCGGTTGATGGATAAGCAGCGGGCACCCCTCCCCCGCCATCAACTCAGCGGCTTCCTCTGTCAGCTCGGGGCCGTAGGACGAAATGCCGACGTACAACGCTTTTCCAGACGCGACGATATCGCGCAGCGCATACATCGTCTCCGCCAGTGGCGTGTCCGGGTCCGGGCGGTGGTGGTAGAAGATGTCCACGTAGTCCAGCCCGAGACGCTCAAGCGACTGATCCAGCGACGACATGAGGTACTTGCGGGACCCGCCGAATCCATAGGGACCGTCCCACATGTTCCAGCCAGCTTTCGACGAGATGATCAACTCGTCGCGGTGACTGCTGAAATCCTCACGGAGGATCCTGCCGGCGTTGATCTCTGCGGAGCCGTTCGGCGGACCGTAGTTGTTGGCCAGATCGAAGTGGGTCACACCGCGGTCGAACGCGCGGCGCATAATGGCACGCTGCGTCTCTAGCGGTTTGTCATCGCCGAAGTTGTGCCAGAACCCCAGCGACACAGGCGGCAGTTTCAACCCAGAGTTGCCGCACCGCCTGAACCAGTTCTCGCCTCCGCGGGCATAGCGGTCAGGGTCTGCTGTGTAAGAACTCATGCTCACCAATTGTGCCAGACATCTGGTACTCTCGGACCGCTCGAATTCTCCCTCAAAATAAGGCTTTTCATGCAGAAATCATTCAAAATGGCGCTCGCCCTTGTCGGTCTGACTGTCGGAGCCGGCTTCGCCTCCGGACAAGAAGTCATCCAGTACTTCCTCTCTTTCGGCTACTGGGGCATCGTGGGTGCCGCCGTAGCCGGTGTGACCATCGCCGTCTTCAGTGCCTGGATCTACCAGCTCGGGTCCTACTACCTAGCGGAGGACCACAGTGCGGTCTTCCGCAGCGTCTCGCGCCCATGGGTGGCGCGCTACATGGACATCACCACAATGTTCACCTTGTTCTGCATCGGTTTCGTCATGGTGGCCGGTGCCGGCTCGAACATGGAGCAGCAGTTCGGCTTCCCCACCTGGGTCGGTTCCGCGATCATGGTGGTTTTGCTCTTGCTGTCGGGCCTGTTGGACATCGACAAGCTCACCAACGTGATCTCCTTCATCACCCCGCTGCTGATCATCTGTCTCCTCGGCGCGTTCGTGATCACCGTGATGAACATGCCGGACAACCTCAGCAGCATCAACGAGCTCGCGCAGCAGAACCAGCACGCTTCGGGAACCTTCGGTAACTGGCTTGTCACCGCACTCAACTACGCCACGCTGGTGCTCATCATGGACGCCTCCATGATGCTGGTGTTCGCCGGTTCCCACCTCAACCCGGCGCAGGCCGGCAAGGGCGGCCTGCTCGGCGGAATCATGTTCGCTGTGTTGCTGATGATCTTGGTGTTCGTGCTCTTCTTCAACATGGAGCACGTCATGGATGCGGACCTGCCGCTGCTAAAGGTCTTCGACTCCATGCACCCAACTGTTGGCACCGTGGTCTCCGTGGTCATCTACCTGATGATTTACAACACTGCCGTCGGTCTTTTCTACGCGCTCGGCCGTCGCCTCAGCCACGACAAACCGGCGAAGTTCCGCCCCTACTACTTCATCGTCGTGCTCATCGGTTTCGCCCTGTCCTTCATCGGCTTCGCGGACCTGGTCGGATGGGTCTACCCAGTCCTGGGGTACCTCGGTCTCATCCTGGCGATCATCATGGGTGTGGCGTGGTTCCGCGACCGCCAGAACATTAAGGATGAGGCTGGGCGCCGCGAGCGCCTCGCCGAGCTAGCGGAAACACAGCTCGACCCGGACTCGGACGACCTCACGCACGAGGAACGGGCCGAGGTCGAAGAACTGGCATCCGACTCCCATGTCGGCGACCAAGAATTGTGGCAGTCCGTGCAGGAAGAGGTCGCAGCTGATCTCGACGCGGATGACTCCAGCGACTTCGCACTAGCCGACGTCCCCGCTCTCGACCCGGAATCGGATGCCTACGACGGCGCGCCCGAGACCCCGGGCGATGAAATTCACTGGAAGTCCTACGAAGAGATGTACAAGACCGGCGAGTTCCCCGCGGTCAACCCCGACACGAGGTAGGAGGTCGACGTTTAGTCGGCCCTACCCTGGGTGCCACCGAAGTTACAGCCGCGGCCAGGGGCGCCACTTCTCGGGCACACCTGCCATACGGCGCTGCACATCTGCGAGCGTCTCGCGGTTGACCTGGGTGCTTGCCCAGCTGTCGCCGTCAGAAAAGACGTTAGTGCTTTCCATGCACCATGACGATCCCTGGTGTCGTAAACGCTCGGCAAAGCGCCCGCTGACCACGTGTCGTACGATCTCCTCGAGCTGATCAGCTGCCTCGTCCCACACCTCGTCGCAGGCGTCGCAACCGCAGGACGGGAAAGGCCAGCAGGAAACCGCGCCGGCGTGAAGATGAATGCCCGGTAGACCGGAATAGACGAAAGTCAACGGCGCGGTCTGCGGTGCCAACGGTGTCAAACGCACGGCACGCACCACGGTGGGAGCTGGCTGTTGATGAAGAGAATCCAGCAGGGGGTAGTGATCTACCGCCACGTTGTATTGAGCAATGAGGTAATCCACCAGAGCGTCAGCGACAGGGTGCAGCGGAGCGAACCGTTCCGGATGCGTCAGCAGCTCGTAGGATTCATCCGGCGGCGAACCCTCCCACCTACGTCCGTAGGGAATTACGCGCCCTGACTCATCGCGAATCTCGACAGGCCCGATGTACGGACGCTGGTAGCGTTCCACGGCTACGCGAGCTTCTTCGCGATGATCTCGTTGATCGACTTAGGGTCGGCCTTGCCCTGGGTCGCCTTCATGACCGCACCCACAATCGCGCCGGTGACCTTCGTGTTGCCGGCCTTGTACTTTTCCACGATATCCGGGTTCGCCGCGAGAGCTTCGTCGACTGCGGCTTCGATTGCGCCGTCGTCACGCACGACCTCGAGCCCGCGCTTGTCGACGACTTCGTCCACGCGGCCTTCACCCGCAATGACACCGTCAATGGCTTGACGGCCAAGCTTGGTGGTCAGCTTGCCTTCCTTCACCAGCTGCACCACCCGAGCCACATCGGCGGGCTCGACACCGAGGGAGTCCAAGTCGCGGCCAGCCTCGTTGGCCTTACCGGCGATGTAGGACACCCACCATGCGCGGGCTTCGTCCGGCGTCGTACCTGCCTCGACGGTGTCGACGATGAGATCGAGCGCGCCAGCATTGACCAGGTCGCGGAATTCCTTCTCCGGCAGCTGCCACTCCTCCTGGATGCGCGCGCGGCGCACCCACGGCAGCTCCGGCAGAGTCGCCCGGATCTCCTCGACCCACTCCGGCTTCGCAATCACCGGCGGCAGATCCGGGTCGTTGAAGTAGCGGTACTCGCTCGCCTCCTCCTTCGGGCGGCCCTTGGAGGTGGAGCCGTCAGTCTCCTGGTAGTGGCGGGTCTCCTGGACAATCTCTCCGCCGGCTTCGAGCACACCTGCGTGGCGCTGCATCTCGTAGCGCACCGCCTGCTCGACGGACTTGAGCGAGTTAATATTCTTCGTCTCGGTGCGGGTGCCGAATTCCTCCTGGCCCTTGGGGCGCAGGGAGACGTTCGCATCGCAGCGCATCGAGCCCTGGTCCATGCGCGCGTCGGACACGCCGAGCGCCTTGACCAGCTCGCGCAGCGCACCGACGTACGCACGGGCGACCTCTGGAGCGCGCTCCCCGGCGCCGACGATCGGCTTGGTCACGATCTCGATCAGCGGGATGCCCGCGCGGTTGCAGTCCACCAAAGACGCCGTCGCGCCGGAGATGCGGCCCGACGCGGAACCCAGGTGGGTCAGCTTGCCGGTGTCCTCCTCCATGTGGGCGCGCTCGATCTCGACGCGCCACTCGGTGCCGTCGTCGAGCACGACGTCGAGGTAGCCGTCGTGCGCGATCGGTTCGTCGTACTGCGAGATCTGGTAGTTCTTCGGCTGGTCCGGGTAGAAGTAATTCTTGCGCGCGAAGCGGGACGACTCGGCGATCTTGCAATTGAGCGCCAGACCGATCTTGATGGCCCATTCCACGCCCTTGGCGTTGACCACCGGCAGAGCGCCCGGCAGACCGAGCGACACCGGGTCGATATTGGTATTCGGCTCCGCACCGAAGTGGGCCGAGGAGGTGGAGAACATCTTGGTCTCCGTGGACAGCTCCACGTGCACCTCGAGACCCATCACTGGGTCGTACTTTTCCAGGACGTCGCTGTAATCCATCAGGTCGTACGCAGTCATGGTTGCCAAGTGTAGTGCCCTTAGCCCTTCGCCGAGACGATAGCTCCTCTTACGCTTCCACCTGCGCCTTGTCTGGCTGCCCGGACTGCTCCTTTTTGTCCTTTGCGCGGAAAAGCAGCGCCAGGATCGCGCCGGAAATGTTGTGCCACACGGAGAACACCGCGCCCGGCAGCGCGGCCAGCGGGCTGAGATACGCCGCGGCGAGGGTGGCCGCCATACCCGAATTCTGCATGCCGACCTCCACGGCCATCGTGCGCGAGGATGCCTCCGGCTGGCCCGTCACCTTGCCGGTGACATAGCCGAGGATGTAGCCGAGACCGTTGTGCAGCACGACGGCGAGAAGCACGATGAGCCCCGCCTGCGCGAGCTTGTCGCGGGAGCCCGCCACGACGATGGCCACGATCGCCGCGATCGCCAACACGGAGACCCACGGCAGCGCCGGCAAGACCGCCGCGACAAATCGCGGTGCCAGCAAACGGACGAGCAGGCCGAGACCGACCGGCAGGATGACCATCTTCACGATCGACCACGCCATCGGCCCAGCGCTGACATCCATGTGCTCGCCCGCCAACCACAGGGTGAGCAGCGGCGTGAAGATCGGCGCGAGCAGCGTCGACACCGATGTCATGGTCACCGACAACGCGACATCGCCGCGCGCCAGGTAGGAGACCACATTCGACGAGGTTCCGCCCGGCGCGCAGCCGACCAGGATCACGCCCGCGGCGATCTCCGGCGGCAGGCGCAGCGCCCACGTCAGCGCGACAGCAGCAAGCGGCATGATCACGAACTGCGCCACCACGCCGATCACGACCGGCAGAGGCTTCTTGGCCACGAACACGAAGTCGTTGCCCGTCAGCGTCAGACCCATGCCGAACATGACCACGCCGAGCAGCCACGTCGTCCACCCGGAAATCGGTTCAACGACCCCGGGCGCGGCGAAGCCGATCACGCCGCCGGCGATCACCAGCAACGGGAAGCCGAGGGTGGCGACGAACGCCGAGCGCTCTTCCGCGCGCCGGCTCTGGGCAAGATTCATAGATTCCATACTGTGGACTATAGCGTCCATATAGCGGGATTCCTGCAACAGGGGGTCAAGCCGTTGCCTCCCACACCTCGCGGTAGCTCGCCGCAAGCGATTCGACGGTCTCATGCGCGTTCAGCCCGCTCGGATTCCCCACCACCCACACGGGCACGCCCGCGATCATCCCGCTTTGCAACCCGCGCTGCGCTTTCCTCCTCCCGAATGCGCCGCGGTACGCACCGATGCCCGCGAACATCACGGCGCCAGGGCGATGCTTATCGACGACAGCCTCAAGCCTCTCCCCTCCCTCCACCAACTCTTCTGTGGCCAGGTCGGACGCTTTCGGTGTCATACGGGCAACGAGGTTGGTGAAGCCGATCTCCCGCTCTGCGAGCATCTTTGCGTCCTGTTCCGACAACCCCTCGCTGGCGTACACCCGGTACGGGGTGATGCCCGCTTTGTCGAGCGCAGGCCAGAAGCGGTTGCCCGGGTGTGCGAACGGCGCGTCCACTTCCTCGGACAGCGTTCCGGGATTGATGCCCACGATGAGCAGACGGCAAGGATTGGGAATCCGGTCATGCATGTTTTCCGACCTTAGTGCGGCATTCCGTTATTTCACTGCGGCCATGAGCGCTACATTGAACATATGTGGACCGATGAAGTGCAAAAACTCAAGAAGGAACGAAACGCCGTTATTCTGGCGCATAACTACCAGATCCCGGAGATCCAGGACATCGCGGATTTCACCGGCGATTCCCTAGCGCTGTCCCGGATTGCGGCCGACACGGACGCCGATGTCATCGTCTTCTGCGGCGTGCACTTCATGGCGGAAAGCGCGAAGATCCTCAGCCCCGACAAGACCGTGCTCATCCCGGACGAAGCCGCCGGTTGTTCCCTCGCCGATTCGATCACCGCCGAGCAGCTGCGCGAGTGGAAGGCCGAGCACCCGGGCGCCGTGGTGGTCAGCTACGTCAACACCACAGCGGATGTGAAGGCCCTCACCGATGTGTGCTGCACGTCCTCCAATGCCGTCGACGTGGTCAATTCCATCGACCCCGACGCAGAGATCCTCTTCTGTCCGGATCAATTCCTCGGCGCGCACGTCAAACGGCAAACCGGCCGCGAGAATATCCGCATCTGGGCCGGCGAATGCCACGTGCACGCCGGCATCAACGGCAAGGAGCTCGCCGACCAGGCAGCCGCGCACCCGGATGCTCCCCTGTACATCCACCCGGAGTGCGGTTGCGCGAATTCAGCGATCTATCTCGCCAGCGAGGGCGTCATCGCCCCGGAGCGCGTGCACATGCTCTCCACCGGCGGCATGCTGGACCAGGCGGACCGGGACACTGAAGGCACAGTCCTCGTGGCTACCGAGGTGGGCATGCTCCACCAACTGCAGAAGAAATCCCCGCTGGCGGACTTCCAGCCCGTCAACCCCCAGGCCTCCTGCAAATACATGAAAATGATCACCCCGGAGAAACTCGTGGCCAGCCTTCGGGACATGCGCGACGAAGTCACTGTGCCCGAGGAGACCGCCGCGAAGGCGCGCCAGTCGCTGGAGCGCATGATCGCCATCGGCAACCCGGGCAGCGGAGAGTGACCCGCGGATGAGTGCACCACTGAATAAAGACGCCGCGCTGCGCCTCATCCGCCTCGGCCTCGAGGAAGATTTCACGCACGGCCCCGACGCCACGACCGAGGCGACTGTCGACGCCGACGCCCACCTCACCGCCATCGTCGTCCCACGCACACCCGGCGTGGTCGCGGGCCTGGACACCGTCGCGTGGACCATGCACGAAGTCAGCCCAGACATCGACGTGGCGGTCCACGCGGCCGACGGCGACCTAGTCGCGCCAGGCGACCGTCTCGCGACAGTCTCCGGCCCCGCGCGGTCGATCCTCTCTGCTGAACGCACGGCACTGAATCTGCTCACCTACGCCAGCGGCATCGCTACCCGCACGCACGAGTGGACCCGACAGCTCGCAGGAACCGGCACCAGAGTCCGCGATTCCCGCAAGACCTTGCCCGGATACCGCGACCTAGCTAAATACGCGGTGCGGTGCGGCGGCGGAGTCAACCACCGAATGAGCCTGGGCGACGCCGTTCTCATCAAGGACAATCACGTTGCCAGCGTCGGAACCGTGGCAGAAGCGTACCGGCGCACCACCGCCGCCTTCCCGGACCTGCCCCGCGAAGTTGAAGTCGACGACCTCGGCCAGCTTGAAGCAGTCCTGGCATTCACACCAGATCTGGTCATGCTGGATAATTTCGGCGTGGAGGCGACACGGGAAGCCGTCGATAAGCGCGATGCCCTGTCCCCCGGGACGAAGCTGGAATCCTCGGGCGGATTGACGCTCGACCGAGCCCGCGCCTACGCGGAGACCGGCGTGGATTTTCTCGCGGTCGGCGCGCTCACGCACTCGGTTGCCATCCTCGACATCGGACTGGACGCCGTATAGCAGTGATAGCCGCCGTTATGTATCATGATCGGCGTTATGAATGATTTGAAATCCTCCCGGGCACCGATCGTGCTCGGGCTTATTCTTTTATTCCTCGTCGCCGCCGCGCTGGCCTTTCCGCGCGTTGTCGACGCCACCACGACACCCGAAGAGTCCCAGGTGCCCGACAACCCTGTGGAGTTGGGCAGCATTGGCGTGCCCGACGAGAACGGCGGGCAGCTTGTGTGCAGCAACCCGGCGGGCTTCGCGGAAAGCACGAAGGCGTGGGATTGCGATTCGACGCGCATTCTTGGCCGCTCCGAACCGGCACCCAACAACGCAGAGAAAGCCCTCGCCCGCTTCTACCGCAGAGTGACACTCGACCGGAACGTGGAAACCGGCAACGTCGGGTCCCCGCGTGAAGGCGTGCATGTGAAGCGCACCGAGGCAGACGCCGAACGCCATCTCGTGGCCGTCTCCATTGCCGACGGGCAGACCACCCGCTACTTCTCTTTCGGCGGGGACGACGCAGAAGAGCTCGCCCAACGTTTGATCGACTCCGCTGACGTGAACACTGATAGTTCCGCTGACGATTCCGAGGAAACGGAGGGCGACTAGTGACCGACAAAATGAACCTCATCCTCCGCATCGCAGGAATCCTGATCCTCCTCGCCTCCGCTGTCTGGTCGGTTATCTACTTCAGCCAGCTCCCCTTCAACGCAACGATCGCGGCAATGAGCGCATTGCTCGCGGCGCTGTGGTTACTGCTGGCGTGGCTTCTGCTGCGCAACCACCCGGGTCGCCCTGTTCATTCCTCTCCCGCCTTCATCTTCGCGGGGTTCGTCTCAGGTATGGCTCTGTGCGCCCCTTCAGTGACCACGAATGAATCCATCATCGCCTTCAAGGATTGGCTGGGCTTGGGCAGTTTGGGATTCGCTCTGCTGAGCCCCACAGCCGAGGAGTTATTCAAATTCGCCACGGTGTTCATCCTGAGCACCATGATCTTCCGCATCCGCCGCCCCATTGAGGCCGTGACCATCGCGATTGCCGTCGGTTTCGGCTTCGCGGCGCTGGAGAACGCCACCTACATCTTGAAAGCGGCGCTCGACAACCTCAACTCCGATGTCGAGGGCTCGCTCATGGGGTATGCCGCCCGGACCGTCCCTGGACCATGGGGCCACTCGCTCTACCTCGGTCTCTCGGCATGGGGCCTCGGCGTCTTCTTGTGCCGCACGGACAAATCTCTCGGCTGGCGCATCGGCCAACTGGTCATCTGGTACTTCCTCGGATTCGCCATTCACTCGATCTTCAACGCCTCAACCGAGCTACCCGGCGAGATCGTCCCGCTGGTGGCGTTGATCGCGGTCATTGCGTTCACCTGGATCGGCGGAATCTGGCTCTACCTACACACCCGCAAGATCGGCCGCCGAGACATCGCGGAGACGACTGAGGGGACTGAATCCGCCTCGCATGGAGCTTCCGCAGCGACTGTTGAGGAAGTTTCAGCCCGAGAAGCCAGGCAGCGGTCTTAAGCGCGCAGCCGCGCCTGAAGCGCGGTCTTAACCTCGGGCCACTCGGTGTCCAAGATGGAGTAGACGCACGTGTCGCGCACGAGGCCGCTTTTGAGGATCTTGTGGCGACGTAGTACCCCGTCGAGCTTGGCACCGAGGCTCTCGATCGCGGCGCGCGACTGCCGGTTCATGAAGTGCGTGCGGATCTCCACGCGCAGGCACCCCAGGTCCTCGAACGCGCGCTGCAGCATGAGGAGCTTCGCCGCTTTATTGAACGGCGCACCCTGAGCGTCTTTAGTGATCCACGTCGACCCGATCTCGATGCTTCGGTTCTCGGGATCCGGGTGCAGGAACGTGGTCACGCCGATGGCGTTGCCGGCCGGGTCGACGATCGCCCACGGGGCGCGCTCGCCGCGCTCCTGATCGGCGAGGTTCTTCTCGATGTATTCCGGCACGCCGCCAGGCGTGGGAATGTGGTCCTGGTACCACAGGTCACACAAGTCCCCGACGGCTAACGCCAGAGCCGCCGCATGATCGAGGCTCAACGGTTCGAGAGTGACCCACTGGTTGCTCAGGGTGGGGTTGTCGCAAAAATTCACTGCGTCCTCCGGAAATAGTCGACGGTCCGTGCCACGCCTTCGTCGAGGCTGACGGTGGGCTCCCACCCGAGTATCTCCTTCGCGCGGGCGGCGGAGAGGGCGGAGCGGGGGACGTCGCCAAGCCGCGGCGGGAAATTCTGGGGCGCATCGGGCGCGCCCGCATGTTTGGCTACCAACGTGTGCAATTCGCGGTCAGTCGTCTCCACAGAGGTGCCGATATTGAAGCGCACCCCGTCGCCGCGCTCACCCGCCGCGAGGACGAATGCGCGCGCGACATCGCCCACGTAAACATAGTCGCGCGTGTTCGTGCCGCCGCCGAAAATCTTCGTCGGACGGCCATGCAAGAGGTTCTCCGAGAAAATCGCCACGACCCCGGCTTCGCCGTGCGGGTTCTGCCGCGGGCCGTACACATTCGCCGGCGCGATGAAACTCGCTTGCATTCCGTACAGATGGCGATAAATGCCCAGGTATTGCTCACCAGCGAGCTTCGACGCGGCATACGGCGAGTGCGGGTCGACCGGGAAGGACTCGTCGACGGGAAACTCGCTGGGTGTGCCGTAAATCGAGCCGCCCGACGAGGTGTGCACGATCTTGCGCACGCCAGCCTTCCGCGCGGCTTCCGCGACATTGATCGTGCCCAGAATATTCGCCTGCGCATCGAGGATCGGGTCTTCGACGGATTTGCGCACGTCGATCTGCGCGGCGAGGTGGAAGATCACTTCAGGAGCAAGCTTATCGACGACATCTGCTAGCCCCTTATCCCCCACGTCCCCCTCGACGAGCTCGACTGCAGTCTGGTGGCTGATGTTTTCGAGCCGACCGCTGCTCAAATTGTCCAGCACGGCGACCTCGTGGCCTGCCATGACGAGCTGATCGACGAGATGAGATCCAATGAAGCCGGCACCGCCGGTGACGAGAGTTCGCACGCGGTGATTCTAACTGACGGCTATCCGAACATGGACCGCGCCGTGCGGATACGGCGCTCCGGCACGCGCTTGAGGTTCTCCACCGCATCGCCGAGCGGGACGAGCGTGATGTCCTCGCCGCGCAGCGCGACCGTCGTGCCGAAATTGCCCTCGTGCGCCGCGCGCGCGGCGTGCACGCCGTAACGTGTCGCCAGCACCCGGTCGTAGGCCGTCGGCGTGCCGCCGCGCTGCGTGTGGCCGAGCACCGTCGTGCGCACGTCGTAGCCCAGGCGGCGGTGGATCTCGTCGCCGATGATCTGGCCCATGCCAGTGAATGTCTTGTGGCCGAATTCGTCTTCTTCGCCAAGTCCCGCGTCCATCGTGCCTTCCTTCGGCACGGCGCCCTCGGCGACGACGATGATGCCGTATTTCTCCCCCATCTGGAAGCGGCGCTCCATCGCCTTGCAGATGTCCTCGATATCGAAGGGGTCCTCAGGAATCACCGTGTAGTGCGCGCCGCCGGCCATACCCGCGTGCAGGGCGATCCAGCCGACGTGGCGGCCCATCACCTCGACGATGAGGATGCGGTTGTGCGATTCCGCCGTGGTGTGCAGACGGTCGATCGCGTCCGTGGCCACCGACACCGCGGTGTCGAAGCCGAAGGTGTAGTCGGTGGCGTTGACGTCGTTATCGATCGTCTTCGGCACGCCCACCACCGGAATGCCGTTGTCGGAGAGCCACTTGGCACCCTTGAGCGTGCCTTCGCCGCCGATCGGGATCAGCGCGTCGATGCCCGCGTCGTCGAGGTTCGCCTTGATCTGGTCGATGCCCGCCTTGAATTTATCCGGGTGGAGGCGGCCGGTGCCCAGGATCGTGCCGCCGCGCAGCAGGATAGAGTCGATGAACGCGTCGTCGTACAAGTCCGTGCGCAGGTCGTCCATGAGACCCACCCAGCCGTCCTGGTAACCGACGACCGTGGACCCGAATTCTGAGCTGGCGGTACGGACGATGGCACGGATGACAGCATTGAGGCCGGGGCAGTCGCCGCCGGAGGTGAGAGTGGCTAGGCGCATGCGCTCCACACTAGCGCGATTGCGCGGGGATGTCCGTACGAAGAAAGACCGACGCGGCCGCCCCGATGGCCAGCACGATCGCCGACAGCAAGATCGCAGGTCCAGCGGTAGAAGCGACCTGGCCGGAGGCAAGGACTGCGCCGGTCAACGCCACGCCGACGACGCTGCCGATCTGGCGCAGCGTGTTGTACACCCCGCTGGCCGCCCCGGCGGCGTAATCCGGCACATTGCGCATCGTCGTGGTGGCATTGGGCGCCCAGACGAAGGCGCTGCCAAGTCCCAACAGCGCGGTCACAAGCGCGAACCAACGGTAGTCGGCAGCAGAAACTGTGATGGACCAGGCGATGATGAGAGCGGCCACCATCGTCGCAAAGCCCGCAGTGCACAAAAGTCTGGCGCTGATTTTGTCTGACAGCGCTCCGGCCCACGGGGTGAGCAGCATGGCCACCACCGACATCGGGGCCGTGAGTAGGCCGGCGGTCTGTGCGCTGACACCTGCGACGGTTTGCAGCCAGTACATGACCGGGATGAACATCGCCGCGACCGCGAAACCCATGGCGACAATGGCAGAGGTGCCCAGGACGAAGTTGCGGTCACGGTAGAGCTCACGGGGAACAAATGAAGACGATCGCGCCAGGAAAAGCACCACGATCGCGCCCCCGACCAGCGGGATCCACGAGCCGAAGTGGATGCCGTACACCAACGCGCCAAGGCCGACGAAAGACATCGCCGCAGCGCCGACAGGGATGAGTGCGGAAGTTGGAGCGAGACGCGGAAGCCAGAAGGCGGCCAGGACGAGGCCGACCCCGGCAATGCCGGCCTGCAGGATGAAGGTTGAGCGCCAACCGAAACTGCCCACGAAAACTCCGCCAACAATAGGGCCGAGCAGCGATCCGACCGAGCCGACAACGCCCCAGAATCCGAATGCCTTACCCCTGCCGTCGGAAGGGAAAATGCGATTGATCAAGCCGAATGCCTGCGGCAGGAAAATCGCGGAACCAAGGCCTTGCAGCGCACGGGCTATCACAATGACCGGCCACGACCATGACACCGCCGCGAGCACCAGGCTGGCTGCGTACGTGCCCAACCCAGCGAGGTAGACAGTGCGCTGACCGTACTTGTCCCCCAGCCTGCCGGTCACCGGCATCGGCACGACCGTGCACAACAGGTAGATGCTGGTGAGCCACACCGCGCCGGACACTTCAGCCGGAAGGTGCGGTGTGATCACCGGCATGAGGCCCTGATCGAACATGATCAGGAAGTACCCGATCGTCAGCGCCGACAGCGCGAACCAGGGCCGCGAACCGTGCAAGAAACCTACGCCCTGCCGGCCTCAAAAGCGGCGCCGACGCGGTAGAGGCGCTCATCGGCGAAGGCCGGCGCAATGAGCTGGAGGCCCACCGGCAGGCCGCTGTCGGAGGCGGTGCCGGCAGGCACGCTCATGCCGGGCAGGCCCGCGAGGTTGAGCGGCAGCGTGAACAGGTCGAAGTTGTACATCGCCAGCGGGTCATCCACTTTGTCACCGAGCTTGAAAGCTGTCGTCGGGGTGGCCGGGCCGGCAATCACGTCGACCTGTTCGAAGGCCTTCTGGAAATCCTGCGCAACAAGCGTGCGAATGCGCTGGGCCTGCAGGTAGTAGGCATCGTAGTAGCCGACAGAAAGTGCGTAGGTGCCCAGGATGACGCGGCGTTTGACCTCGTCACCGAAGCCCTCGCCGCGGGTGCGCGCCATGACTTCCTCTGCAGAGCCTTCTCCCCTGCGCTGGCCGTACCGCATGCCGTCGAAACGGGCCAGGTTCGACGAAACTTCGGAGGTCTGGATGATGTAGTACGCGCCCATGACGTGCTCGAAATTCGGGCAGTCTACTTCGACAATCTCCGCGCCCTGCTTCTCCAGTTGAGCGAATGCTGCGTCGATAGCCTCGACGACGCCAGATTGAGTGCCCTCACCGCCGAACTGCTTCACGCGGCCCACCTTGACGCCAGACAGGTCGCCGGACGCACCCTGTTTCGCAGCTTCGACCACAGAGCTGACGGGGCGGTCCACGCTGGTCGCGTCGTACTCGTCGTGGCCGGCAATGACCTCGTGCAGCAGCGCCGCGTCGAGAACAGAGTTGGCGCATGGGCCGCACTGGTCCAGGGAGGAGGCATTGGCGATCATGCCGTACCGGGATACAGCACCGTAGGTCGGCTTCACACCGACAGTGCCGGTGAGCGACGCCGGCTGGCGGATCGAGCCGCCGGTGTCGGTGCCGATGCCCAGCGGAGCCTGGTTGGAAGCCAGCGCTGCAGCTGTGCCGCCGCCGGAACCGCCTGGAGTGCGCTCCAGGTCGTGCGGGTTGCGGGTGATCTTGTACGCGGAGTTCTCGGTCGAGGAGCCCATGGCGAACTCGTCGAGGTTCGTCTTGCCCAGGATCGGGATCTTTGCCTCGCGGATCTTGGTCACGATCGTGGCGTCGTACGGGCTCATGTAGCCCTCGAGCATCTTCGAGGCCGCAGTTGTGGGAGCGTCGGTGGTGACAAACAGGTCTTTCAGCGCCAGCGGCACGCCAGCCAGCGGGGAGGCTGGTTTCTCGCCGGCGGCGACCTGCGCGTCGACCTCATCAGCGACCTGCAACGCTTCATCTGCACCGACGTGCAAGAAGGCGCCGATGTCACCGTCAGTTTCGGCGATCTTGTCCAGGAACGCTTGCGTGATCTCGTGGGAGGTCACCTCACCAGCTTGGATCTTTTCTGCCAGTTCGTGTGCGGACAGTTCGGTCCAGTTCGCCATTGTTTACTCCTCCCCCAGAATCTGCGGAACCATGAAGCGGTCTTCTTCGACCTCTGGCGCCTGGTCGAGTGCCTGCTCTTGAGTCAGGGTGGGGCGCACAATGTCGGGGCGCATGCCCGCGTCGATGGAGTGCGGGTGGCTCATCGGCTCCACGCCCTCAGTGTCCACGGCCTGCACTGCTGACACGGCTTCCACAATGGTGTCCAGCTGGCCTGCTAGCTGATCCAGTTCTTCCTCGCTCACGGCGATGCGTGCCAGACGCGCGATGCCTGCGACCTCGTCGCGGGAAATTCCTGAGGCTTCAGCCACGTTGTCCCACCTTCTTCAATCTTCGGGTTGTGGTTAACGCGCCTCATCTTACGTCAAGCTGGGTTCATCATCCGCGAGCGGTAAGCCGCACCTGAAGCGATGCCCATCCGCCCACCGGGTGAACCTCCCGCTCCCCCTCGCCTGCTGGCGAAAGCTCCGCCGTGGCGCACAGCTCCTCAATCAACGCCTGTAGCTCCACCACCGAAAGCTCCTTGCCGGGGCAGGCGTGCGGTCCAGCACCCCACACCAGATTCTCCCCCGCGTTCGCCTCGGGGTCGAAGCCGTCAACGTCAGAGAAAGTCTCGGGGTCGCGGTTCGCGGCAGTCCAGTGAATGCGCACGCGCTGCCCCTCAGGAAGATCGACCCCGCCAAGGGAGACCGGGCACGTGGTGACGCGGCGGTTGCTCACAAACGGGGAGTCTGCGCGAAGCATCTCATCGACCATCGCGGTGAACTCGACGCGAGAAACACCCTGACGCAGACGCTCCTGCAACTTTGGGCGGGCGAGGAGGGCCTCCACGATAACCCCTATGCAGTAGGCCATAGAGCTCAGATCGCCAGCCGTCCAGTTGCGGAGCACGGAGACGACCTCCTCGAACTCCAGCGGGCGCCCCAAACTCTCGTCGTGAACAAGGCGTGAGGTCACAGAATCATCGGGATTCTCTCGCAACGGTTCGACGACGGAACGAATAATGTCATCGAAACGCCGTGCGACTTCGGCCGTGCGCTCGAGTTGCCCGGAGCGGGTGGCAGCGTTGTTATCTGCCACCCATACGACGAGCTCGTCGTTGACTGCAGAAGGCCATCCAAGCCAGGCCGTCATCGCGCGCACTGCGTACTGCGTGCCCAGGTCTCCTACCGCATCTGCAGTGCCGTGCGCGAGCGCATCATTGATGATCTCGCGTGCGATCTCCCGCAGAACGGGTTCGAGCCCTTCGACTGCAGGGGCATCCAGGTAGCGCTCGATCATTGCGCGGACTTTAGCGTGCTGCTCGCCGTCGAGCCCGTTGGGCAGCTGCATGAAGCGCGACACTGCGGATGAGTAATGTTCGGGATTCTCAGCGACTTCGCGGGCGAGGTCGTGGCCGGCGACAACGACCTCATCGCCGTCCTTCGCCAATTTGTTCCCAGCACTGTGGAGGGCGTCTGCATATTGTCGGGGTTCGGTTCCTGCAAGCGTCGATTCGTGCAGTTCGTGGGGCTGCATCTTGTACCTCTCATGCGGTTGAGTGTGTCTCAATCTCGATCGTACGCCCGCCCACGATTTTGCGAGTTGATATAAATGAGGCCATGTCCTACCTAATCCGCGTCGTCCTCCCCGATACCCCTGGCAGCCTTGGTGAGCTGGCGGAGGCTTTCGGCATGGCCGATGCGAACATCAAATCCGTGGATATCGTGGAATCCACCTACGTGGACGGCCAGCCGGTGGTCACCGACGATATCGTCGTAGATCTTCCCACCGGCGGCATGGTCGACTCGATCATCACTGCCGCAGCTGCTCTCGACGGCGTTGAGGTCGATTCCATTCGTCCGTTCACGGGACGCGTCGATCGCCGCGGTCAGGTTGAAATGCTCGCGCGCGTCGCAGGACAAGTCCACAACCTCCCGCAGGCCATGGAGGAACTCGTGTCCGTCATGCCGCAGGCGTTGACGTCTTCGTGGGCCGTCGTGCTGCGCGAGACCGAGGACGGGATTGAGCGCGTTGCGGGCTCGCAGGCGGCTCCCGCGGACGACGGCTCTGTGCCGGCGCTTATCGACGCACCCGAGGCCCGCATCCTCCGCGACGACATTGACACGTGGGTGCCCGAATCCTGGTGGCTGCTGGACTCCACCTTGGCGATCACACCGCTGGCATCGTCGGGCCTTTTCCTTGTCATCGGCCGCACTGGCGGGCCGGACTTCCTCGCCTCCGAGGTGACACACATTGGGGACCTGGGGGCGATTGTGGGCGCGCTCGTCCGCTAGCGCGAGCTACGTCTACTTAAGGCAGACGCCCGCCTTACCCCATCGCGAAGCTTGTATGCCGACGAGTACAGCGGACCACGCAGCCAGCAACCACCAAATGAACACTGGGACATCGCCATTCCAGCTCGCTCTTCGCGCCAAAAGACAGACGACGAGAATGACGCTGCTCATGGTCAGCAGGGAGATAACGCGGGAGCGGCGGACTTCGTAGCGACCGTCAAGCTTTGCGATCCAGCCAGTGTCATGAAGCGAGCCGACGTGGTGGTAGCCGGCACCGGCGGAACTAACGACGCAGGATCGCACCACGGACGGGATGCGTAATGGCGGCGATGCGTTCGACAGATTCGTCCCAACCGTGACCGATGAGTGAGTCAGCGCCGCGCTCCCACTGGTAGGAGCACTCGCGGCCCAAGACATACAGAACCCCCAAAGACGACGGAACCGAGGCTCGTTTCATTTGGCGCGTTGGACCGGTTCAAGGACTCGATGCCGTCCACGCCCCAGAAGTCTC
This sequence comes from Corynebacterium sp. CCUG 71335, assembly GCF_024454075.1. NCBI lineage: Bacteria > Bacillati > Actinomycetota > Actinomycetes > Mycobacteriales > Corynebacteriaceae > Corynebacterium > Corynebacterium sp. CCUG 71335. The sequence goes on along the minus strand of NZ_JAGPYY010000003.1, from coordinate 65,463 downwards.
CGGAGGACGTGTGACGGGGCGCAACTGATTCGAACGCGGCGACGCGTGTTTCGACTGCCTCTAAACGATCCCTCGGTTCTCGGCGTTCCACGCCAATAGAATCCGTTTCCGATCTGTCAGAATTTTGATGTTCCACACTCGACAAGTAAGGAATCGTCGCGTAACAATCAGCAAATAAACAAAAAGCGCGCCGAAGCGCGCTTGGAACTGCGGCGGACAGAAAACCAGCGGGGCGAACGAGCACGTCCGCCCCGATCCCCCTTTGGGTAATGCCTTAGATGAAGCGGGCGATACCCTGCGCAAGTTCCGTCGCACCGGACTTCACGGATGCGATTTCCTGCCGGGGTGCCTCCGCCTGTGCCGGAGCCGGCGCTTCTGCGGGATGCTGTACAGGCTGTGCCGGCTGAAGCGCATCCGCAGGCGCGGGCGCTGGGGCATCTTCCGGAGCAGGCGCCGGGGCCTGCTCCGGAGCGGGTGCGGGCACCTCCTCGGGCGCAGGGGCCGGTGCTGGCTGCGGCAGCTGAGGCGGTTGCGGCAGCTGAGGCGGCTGCGGCGGCTCGAAGCCACCTTCAGAGCTCAAAGCGGCACCCGCGGCGAAGCTGGATCCAGCGAGAGCCAGGGCGCCGGCGGTGATACCAATGATTACACCAATGCGGCGAGAGTCGGCGTGACTCTCTGGAGCAGCAGCGACGTTTGCGACGCTACCCAGACACAAAGTGCAAGCGACGGTGGCGGCAACGAGTTTATTTCTCATCTCATTCCTTAATCCCTTAATCGGGCGTGCGTGATGTGGAAGGTTTCCTTTTAAACGATCCAGAATCTATCAGACGGTCAACAGCTCATCAACATTTACTCAGCGATTTGCAAGATTTCGCCAGCGTGCGTCGAGTGCGCCAGAAGGGCCAGGTACGGATAGTCCGGAGCCGGGCCCTTTAACTAACCTCGATACGGTTTAGATGTAGGCGGGAACCAAGGGGGTCTTCTCGGTCGCGCCAGATTGAACAGACTGCACGGGCTGACGCGGAGTTTCAATTGGCGCCGCAGGCTGAGCGGGGGCGACAGGCTGCTCGACAACGGGCTGCCCGACAGCGGGTTGCTCAACGGCAGGCTGTTCCTCGACCGGTTCCTCCGGCACCGGAGGCTGCTCGGGCTCTGGCTGCGGCGGCACCGCAGTGTTATCCATGGCGGACGAGGCAGCGACTCCCAATCCGACGACTGCGGCAGTTCCGGCAATGACAGCGAGGGCGATACCGAGGCTACTTTGAGCTTGGGCATCGGCTTCCGGAACCGAGACCGCTGCTCCAGTCGCGAGAGATCCAGCAATGACAAGGGAAAGCAACTTCTTCTTCATGCCCATGAAATTACCAGACACTTGTCACTTCAACAACAGAAACACTCATTCGCCACAATTATTTACTCCTTGCTATTCTGCATCACCGGTCTCAAGGAGTGTCCGGAACTGATCTTCGTCGAGGATTGTGATGCCAAGGTCCCGCGCCTTTGTCTCCTTGGACCCCGCGTTCTCCCCGACCACTACGTAGTCAGTCTTCTTCGACACGGAGCCAGCCGCCTTGCCGCCGCGCGAGAGGATCGCTTCTTTCGCACCGTCGCGACTGAAGTTCTCCAGCGATCCGGTCACCACAACCGTCAACCCCTCGAGGGTCTGCTCGAGATCGGAGGCCTCGTCCTCCATGTTCACACCGGCGGCCCCCCACTTGCGCACGATGTCGCGGTGCCACTCGACCTCGAACCACTCCTTGAACGACTCGGCGATGATTCCGCCCACGCCGTCGGTGTCGGCGAGGTCGTCGACGGAAGCGTCGAGAAGCTTTCCCATGCTTCCGTAGCGCGATGCGAGCGCCCGGGCAGCTGTCGGACCGACGTGGCGGATCGACAACGCGACGAGGACACGCCACAGCTCTTTTTCCTTGGCCTGCTCGAGATTGGCCAACAGCTTCTTGCCGGAAGCGTTCACTGTGCCGGCCTTGGTGGTGTACACCGAGGACTTCTCAAGGTCGGATTCGGTGAGGGTGAAAAGGTCGCCTTCGTCGATAAGCACGCCCGAAGCGATGAGGTCTTGCGCACCCTTCTCACCGAGCGCTTCGATGTCGAACGCGCCGCGGGATGCGAGGTACTCCAAGCGTTGGCCGAGCTGAGCGGGACACGAGCGGGTGTTCGGGCAGCGCCAGTCAGCATCGCCTTCCTTGGCGGGAGCGAGCTTCGTGCCACACACCGGGCAATTCTCCGGGAAGACGAACTCCTTCTCAGTGCCGTCACGCAGGTCGGCGACAGGGCCAAGGACCTCCGGGATGATCTCCCCTGCCTTGCGGACGACGACGGTGTCGCCGATCAGCACGCCCTTGCGCTTGACCTCGTGCTGGTTGTGCAGCGTGGCCATGGATACCGTCGATCCGGACACAAACACCGGCTCGAGCACCGCGAACGGCGTAGCGCGGCCGGTGCGGCCAACGGACACGGCGATGTCCTTGAGTTTTGTGGTCACCTCTTCCGGCGGGTACTTGTAGGCGATCGCCCAGCGCGGGGCGCGGGAAGTAAAGCCGAGCTGGCGCTGGGCAGCTAGATCGTCGACCTTGATCACCAAGCCGTCCATCTCGTGGATCGCGTCGTGGCGGTGATCGGCCCAGTACTCGACGGTTTTCTGCACTTCCTCGGCAGTCTCCGCTCGCTTGGTGTATTCACTGACGGGCAGACCCCACGCCGCGAGCTTCTCGTAGGCATCATGCTGCGAGGAGAACTCAACCCCCTCGCGGGCGCCGATGCCGTGGCAGATCATGCGCAGCTTACGGTTGCGGACCTTCTCCGGATCCTTCTGACGCAGGCCGCCGGCTGCCGTGTTGCGGGGGTTAGCAAAAGGCTTGCCGCCCTCTTTCTGGCGCAGCTCGTTGAGCTCCGGGAAGTCCTCCGGGCGGATGAACACCTCACCGCGGACCTCCAACAATGCCGGGAAGTCACCGGTGAGCTCGTGCGGAATGTCGTCGATGACGCGGGCGTTAGCGGTGATGTTTTCCCCCACCCTGCCATCGCCGCGAGTGGCAGCGCGGGTAAGTTGGCCGTTTTCGTAAACCAAGTCAATGGACACACCGTCGATTTTCAGCTCGGTGAGATACGGGCCTGGAGTCTTGGTCAACCAGTCGGACAACTCCTCGGCGGAAAACACATTGTCCAAGCTCATCATCGGCTCAAGGTGCTCGACATCCTCGAATGCCGTGCTCGTGGGTGCCGCGCCGACTTCCTTTGTCGGCGAGTCAGGCACAGCGAGCTCCGGGTGATCCTCCTCCAGCTGCTGCAGCCGGCGGAACATCTCGTCGAACTCCGCGTCCGTGATCACGGGGTCGCCGTTGTAGTAGAGATCGCGGTGGTGGCGGACCTCCTTCGCCAGCTCGGTCCACTGGCGCAACAGATCTTCACTAACTTGAGCTTCAGTCACGGAATTCAAGTGTAGAGATGACTCACCACTGAGGGTCGTTAACGTCAACGCCTTCCGCAGCAGCCTGCGCCTCGACCAGCTCGAGAAGAAAGTCCTGCGCGCCTGCGTAGGCATCGTGGAAGCGTGCATCGGCCACGTACATCCGCGCGAGGATGAGTTGGCGCGACGGTGTCGCCTCGTACCACTGGCCGATCATCGCCCGGTGTCGGTCGACGATCTGCCGCGCTTGCGCGGATCCCGGCGCGACCCCGCCATCGCGGGCGGCGACAAGATCAGCTGCGAACTCTTCCTGTTCATGCTGCAGACGGGCAAAGTCCTCCTCCCCCATGCCGGCCAACACCTCCTGGGACTGAGCCCACTCGGCCGTGTCACCCCAGCGCTGCTCTGCCTCCTCCTGGTACTCCGGCATCTTCTTCCCGAGGTACGCCGTCATGGCGTCCATGTCGACGGTCCCGTTCTCAGATTGCGCAATCAACTTGTCCACTGCAGCGATCTGCTCACGCATGGCGCTGAGCTGCCCACCCAGCACGTCACGATGTTTCAGGAGCGCAGTGTGAAGGGTGTGGGCGGGGGCGTCGATAAGCATTGCGATGCTCTCGAGCGCGATGCCGACACCGCGGTAGAGCGCGATTGCGGCCGCGCGTTCGATGTCCGCGTCGCAGTACTCGCGGTAGCCGGCACTCGTGCGTTCTGGTGCCAGTAGGCCAAGGCTCTCCCAGTGGCGCAAGGCCTTGGCGCTCACGCCCACAATGTCTGCGACTTCGCTGATGGAGTAGCTCATACGACAAGTGTGAACCTTGACCTTGGGGCAAGGTCAATGGGGTTGTCCATATGCTCATTAGAATGATGGGCATGGCTGCCACCTTCAACGCCTCGCGCATGCTCTCCTTTGATTTGGAGACCACGTCCGCGAACCCGCGCGAAGCGAGAATTGTCACCTCAGCGCTGGTGCGTATCGACGGCTCTTCCATGACCGCCAACGAAACCCTCGCCGACCCAGGTGTAGACATCCCGGAACAGGCGGCGCGCATCCACGGCATCACCACGGAAAAAGCACGCGCTGAGGGGCGGCCCCATGACGACGTGCTCCAGGAGACGGTAGCCGCGATCAAGCAAGCGTGGGATGAAGGCTTGACCTTGGTCGTCTTCAATGCGCCCTATGACCTGTCCGTGCTGCGCGCACTCACCGGCGACTTCACGGTGACGGGGCCGGTGTTCGACCCACTGCTCATTGACCGCGCGATGGACCGGTACCGCAAGGGCGGTAAGCGAAACTTGGGTGCGTTGTCGGAGTTCTACGGGGTGCGCTTAGACAACGCGCACGAGGCGACATCGGATGCCACCGCCGCCGCGCGCATCGCGTGGAAACAGGTGAACAAGGTCTGGCCGCAGCTGTCCCAGATGGAACTCGACGAACTCATGGAGTTCCAGGCCGTGCAGCACTTCGAAATTCAAACGGAGTTCCGTAAATTCTGCGAATCACGCGGGCGGGACACCAAGGGCATCACCACAGCGTGGCCGATGCTCAGCTAGGTGCCTAGGTACTGCTGCGCCTTACCGACGAACTCACTGACGCCCTGTTCGTCACCGCCGTTTTCGACGTAGTCGCTCGTGCCGTCAGTGAACTCGAAAATCAACGACCCAGACATCGGTTCCTGGGTGATCCGGGCGATGTCCTCCACCGGACGGGTCTTCTCCTCGCTACCGTTGCTGTAGCTCAAGGTTGTGGCATCGAGGCGCGCATAACGGGTAGAACCCAAGAAGAAGAACGGCAACGCAAAGCCCATTGCGATGGGAAAAGCAATGATGTAGCTATCAAGCAACTCCCCTAAGACGAGAAATAGCGGCACCGCCATAAGCGCGAGCACCCACATGTGATTCTGGCTCTTTTCCCACGAGAGCTTTGCGTCGCTCATGGAAGACAGACTACCGGTCAACGACGGAACCTGCCCGAGATCTCGATTGCATCATTGCCACGTCATGCAACTATGACCTGGTCTTTTACGACGTTTCCGCGGCACCTATGTCAACTAGATCTTGGGGCCAGAGCCTCCACCATCTCCACCGCAGCGCGATAGTTGTGGGCAGTTGAGAGCAAGGTCGGGGCAGGATCGGCGTACACGTCGAACCCGTGCTGCGCCGGGTCGAGCTGCATCCGGTCGAAGAGCGCGAAGACGTCGTTCGGTTCCATCACCGGGAACACAGTCCGGGCGCCGCGGTCGAGCGCTTCGCCCAGCCCGTCGGTATCCACCGCACGCCCAACGGTGAACCAATCCGCACCATACATCGGCCGCGACGCGTTGAGCAGGTGCGGACCGAACACCCCCAAGCGTTCGAGGACGTCGTCTTCACTCACCGGCGGGATGTCCTCATAGTCCGTCGTTCCCTGCAACGCACCGCGCACCACCGCGTCGAGCTTCGGCTCATCGAGCTGCAATACAGTCGTTGCACCCATGCGCTTTTCGACGTCCCGTCTGTGCTCCCCCACAGCCTCCACCAGCGCGTCAGTGATGTCGCGGAGAGCCCCGTGATCCGTGATCATGCGATGCCCGTTCGGCATCTCAATCTCAGCGGCAAGCGTCCATGGGCCAACCAGCTGGATTTTGAGCTCCGGCACTTTGCCCGCCCACAGTTCCTCAAGGAGGTCGAGATCGCGCATCCACTGGTCGCGGGCGCGCATGGTCGCAATCTGCGGGCGGGCGTGAATCTGCCAACTGCGCGGACCAATGTCGACGTTGAGGGGAAGCAACGCGGCAGTACGGCCGATGACATCAGATCCGGCTCCGCGCTCCGGGAGGTGGGGAATGTGCGGCAGCGGGCTTTCGGACAGCACCACGTCCGCCGCTGCGACGAGGTCGGTGCCGGGGACAGGGCCCAGTCCGAAGGCTGTGGGAGTGGCACCGGCAGGATCAGCCATGGATGCTCCTGTTCTGCTCCCGCAAGCCAGCTACGAAATCTTCGGCGCTGGGGCTGTGGCTGCCGACACCGATCTTGACGGTGCGCCCATCACGAAGGGAAAGCACGACGGCGCGGGTGGAGCGGTTGACGTCGACAAGCGTCGTCGACGCGTCGGGCGCGAGCGTCCCCCACGGCTTTGTCACGCGCTCGTCTGCGGAGAGGTCTTCCACGCGCGCTCCCTTGATGCGGGTGAGCGGAATCTCGTCTTGGGGGCGCGGGTAGCGGCCGAACCGGAGCACGCCCCCGTCAACGTGGAGGAAGGTGCCGATGCGATGGACCACCGTGGTCACCACGGCGACGAGAAGCAGAAGGAGGATGCCGATGACCGTTGGTAACCCCTGCGTGGCCATGAGTGCGATGACCCCGCCCGCGATGAGCACGAGTGCCCCCAGCAGACCCAGGCGCCACGGAAGCGACAGGGGGTTGATCCAGATGAGATGCTTGTCCACGTTAGTGAGGATAGCGGAGCTGGGTCAGCCCCCTATTCCGTGCCGCAGATCGTACCGGACCCGAGCACGACATCGCCCTGACCGTCAGGATCCGGGAGATAGAGCACGGCGGCCTGGCCGCGTGCCACGCCAGAGAGCGGCTCGGCCAGCTCGAGGGTCATCGTGTCAGCGTCCAGGTCAACATGGGCGGTGCAGGACACAACTCCCCCATGCGCGCGGATCTGCACGTGTGCAGCGATGGGATCGCTGCACTGGGAAGCTGCGGACATGGCCTCGTGCAGGATTTTCAGTCGGTCGGCGTGAATCGTGCGCACGTCGAGTGCGGCGCGCGGGCCGACAGTGACTGTGCCGGTCGCGGCGTCGATATCAGTGACGTAGCGCGGCTTGCCGTCAGCGGCGGGAACGCGGATGTTCAGGCCCTTGCGCTGGCCAATCGTGTACTGGAAAGCGCCGTCGTGCTCCTTGAGTTCCGCACCCGACTCGTCGACGATCATGCCGGGGCGCATGCCAATGGATCGGCCGAGGAAGGCCTGGGTGTTCCCGTCCGGAATAAAGCAAATGTCGTAGGAGTCCGGCTTCGAAGCGGTGGAGAAGCCGTAGGCGGCAGCTTCCTCGCGGATCTGGGGCTTCTCGGTGTCCCCGACCGGGAAGATGCAGCGGTCGAGCTCGTCGCGGGTCATCACGCCCAGGACGTAAGACTGGTCCTTCTGCGGGTCTATGGACCGACGCAGGTTCCCAGCATCGTCAATGAGTGCGTAGTGCCCTGTCGCGATCGCGTCGAAGCCGAGCTGCACAGCGCGCTCAAGCAGGGCCGCGAACTTGATCTTCTCATTGCAGCGCAGGCACGGGTTCGGTGTCTCGCCGCGGGCGTAGCTGTCGACGAAGTCGTCGATGACGTCTTCCTTGAAGCGGTCGGAGAAATCCCACACGTAGAACGGGATGCCCAGCTTGTCGCACACGCGGCGCGCATCGGCAGAGTCCTCCAGCGAGCAGCAGCCGCGGGCGGACTCACGGGTCTGCTGCGCGTCCTTCGATAGGGCGAGGTGGACACCGACGACATCGTGTCCGGCGTCGACAAGCCGCGCCGCCGCCACAGAGGAATCGACGCCGCCGCTCATTGCTGCCAAAACTCGCACGGTGCGAGAGTGTAGTCCCCCACGTCGTGGAGACGAAACGGCTGAACCGGCGAAGTGGTACCCGGGTACGACGTATTCGGCTCGGACGGAAGTTACGGTGGTAAGTCATGAAGATCCAGTCGAGCCACGTTAGCCTGCGCGATGTCGGGCTGGCTTTACTGCTTGTCACCTTCGGCCAGATAGGCCCTCTTACTAACGGCCCGAGCATCATCGATGGTGCGCTCGCTGTGTGCGCGGCAGCCGCACCGTTCACACGATGGCGGTGGCCTCTGCTCACAGTTGGTGTCGCTGTTGCACCGCTCGCAGCGTGCGCATTCCAACCCGAACTGCCGATTGGAACAGTGTCGGTTGTAGTCTTCACGGCTTATATCGCACGTCGCCACCTATCTTCGCCCCTTCGCGACTTCGCCACGGTGGCTCTGCTTAGCGGGGTAGTTATAGCTACGACGTTCATCTCCGCACCACTCGTCGCGATGCCATTCTCGCAGCGCGTGCCCTACATCGCATGGAGCGTGACTCTACTGGTCGTCGGACTACTCATGGGCGAGCTCCGACGCCGCGCGATAGAGACCGCAGAAAAGGACATGCAGTTCCAGCTCGAACGCCAGCGCGATGAATTCGAACGCGCCTCAGCGGAGCAGCGCGCTCACCTCGCCCGGGAGATCCACGACGTTGTGACCCATTCACTCACCGTCATTGTGGCGCAAGCCGACGGCGCACTCTACGGTTCCGACCGGGACGGTGCGCTGCGCACTATCAGCACTGTCAGTCGCGAGTCACTGCGTCAGATGCGCGGAGTAGTGGGGCTGTTGCGCGATCCAGATCCCCGCCCGCTTACGCCGTTATCGACGAAGCTCGACATCGACGAACTCGTCACAACCAGCCGCGCCGGCGGCCTCGACGTCAGCGTGAATGTCAGTGGCGAACAACCCACTCGACTCGATCCCGCTACTTCACTGACGGTGCACCGCATCGTGCAAGAAGCGCTGACCAATGCGCTCAAACACGGCGACGGGCACGCACACCTGACTGTGTCATGGGCCGCTGACGAGGTGGACATTCGCGTGGACAACCGGTTCGCGCCGGGAGCGCGACCCGGCCCCGGGCATGGCTTGCCTGGCATGCGCGAACGCGCGTCATTAATCAACGGCTCCCTCAGTTCCGCCCCTGCCGGTGGCAACACGTGGGTGATGAACGCTCGACTGCCTCTGAGCATCACCAGCGAGGTGCGCTGATGAAGATTCATTCCATTGGCCTCGTCGATGACCAAGCACTGTTCCTCCATGGCATCCGCAATGTCGTGAACTCGCAACCAGACATGGACGTCCAATGGATCGCCGGTAACGGCGAGGAAGCGCTGGCCGCGATGAGCGAACATCCGGTGGACATCGTGCTCATGGATGTGCAGATGCCTGTTCTCGACGGCATTTCTGGGACCCGCCAGCTTTTGAAACGATTTCCTGGTGCCAAGGTCATTATCCTCACCACCTTCGACGACGAGGATTATGTCATGGGCGGACTCGCCGCCGGCGCCAGCGGTTTTCTGCTCAAGGATGCGGAGCCCGAAACACTTCTCGACGCCATACGCACCGTCGCCACAGGTGATGCTGTGATTTCACCGCGGGCAACCAACCGGATCGTCGCCAAGCTCAGCGAAGCCCCAGCTGAAACCATTCCCCTCTCCACGGCCGACCGCCGCGCCATTCAAGAGTTGACTGAGCGGGAGCACGAGATCCTCATTGCGGTGGGACGCGGATGGACCAACACGGAAATCGCAGAAAGACTGTTCATCTCCATGCCGACGGTGAAAACGCACGTTGGCCGTGTCTTAATGAAGACGCATTCGCGTGACCGCGTGCATGCCGCACTCTTTGCCTACCGGACCGGGTTGGTCTCGCGCTCCGATTTGCTAGATTCCTAAGCCCTCATACCCGGGTATCACGCAGAAGATCGTGCCCCGCGCCGACGCGCACAGCCCCTGTCCTGCGGAAGCCTTGAGGGCATGGATACATCATCGATCATTGCAACACAGGGGTTAACAAAGACCTACGGTTCCACGACTGTCGTTGACTCCCTCAATCTCAAAGTGACAGCTGGCACCGTGCACGGTCTGCTTGGCCCGAATGGCTCAGGCAAATCCACGACCATGAAGATGCTTCTCGGACTTGTCACTCCAACTAGCGGTGAAATCAAGATCCACGGACAGCCGATGAATCGACAAACGCGGCAGCAGGTTCTCCGCGGTGTCGGCTCTCTAATTGAGGCGCCCTCGGCGTATCCGCACCTCACAGGCGGTGAGAACATCCAGATCGCCACCCGCCTGTTCGAGGCCGATCCAGTTCACACGCAGCGTGCAATCGAACTCGTGCGTCTGGGCAAGCACATGGACAAGCTAGTGAAGAACTATTCGCTCGGCATGAAACAGCGTCTCGGAATTGCGATGGCGCTCGTTCGGGACCCGCAACTTCTCATACTCGACGAACCCACCAATGGTCTCGACCCCGCCGGCATCGAAGAGATCCGTCAGCTCATTGTCAGCCTTTCCCGAGATGAAGGCCGCACGGTGCTCGTTTCCAGCCACCTACTTTCGGAAATAGAAAAGATGGCGACGAATTTGACCATCATCGACCGCGGCAGGCTCATCTTCCAAGGTTCGCAAGAGCAGCTTTACAACGCTCAACTGCCCGACCTCTTCATCCAAACCCCATCCGAGGACATCGCCGCAGATCTTCTGGCCGCGTTCCGACCGGTGCGCGGTGACAACGGGATTGAACTCGCTGGAGTAACCGACCAACAAGTTGCCGAAATCTGCGCCCGGCTTGTCGGCAACGGTGTGCCGCTTTACCAAGTTGTTCGTAAACGCCGCAGTTTGGAGGAAGTCTTCATTGGACTAACCGGAACGGAGGGGTTGAGCGCATGATAGTTGAAATCGCGAAACTGCGACGCACGAAAGTGATCCTGCTTGGATTGCTGACATCTATTGCAGTCCTGCTCTTCTCCTGCATAAATCTCTTCGCCGAAAAGTCCGTGGGCTACTTCTCAGCCTTTCCCGACAATGCTTGGGGCAGCCACCTGGTCGTCCTTGCCATCTCGCTGTCGCTGATGTCCCCGCTACAGCTTGCCCTCATTGCCAGCCGCGCTGTGGATACCGAACACGCGAGTGGAGGGTGGATGCTCAACGCGATGGCTGGTGTGCCAACCGGCTCACTTCTACGCCGCAAACTGCTCGTAACCGCACCGTTGGTCACCGCGTTGAAGACTCTCGAGTTCAGTTTGTCCTTTTCGCTTCCCATTCTGCTTGGGGCCCCGCTGCCTCCTAGACAAGCTGCCCTAGCGTGGTTTGGCTTCTACGCGGCCAGCGTGATCACGAGCATTCTCGTGCTTGCCGTGATGCTGATTCTCTCTGGCGTGACCGAATCCCAAGTCGGAGTGCTAGCGCTCGGAGTCGTCGGAGGTTTCCTCGGGGTTGGCGCGATGTTGTCTCCGCCGTGGCTCGCAGCGGTGAACCCATTCGGATACTTCGCGGTTACGACTCCCTACCGTTTCTCAGATTCGGGCATCTCCGCCACTGATCCAAGCTGGATGGCGTGGCTCGCGTACTTAACACTGATCACTGTCGGTTTCTTGGCGTTAACCTGCCGACTCAATAGAAAGGAAGTCTAGCCATGCAGTTGTACCTCAACGACATGCTTAAACTGCACCGCTCCTACATATGGACGGTCGTTCTAGGCGTGCCTTTCATTGCTGTCGCATTCGGAGCCGGCAACTACGCAGCCAACTTAGAGACTCTTGACCAAGGGTGGGACAGCTACTGGTCCCAAGCACTGCTGTTCTACGGAATGTTATTCATGGGCATGGGCATCGCCATTCTCACGGCGGCGGTGTGGCGGGTTGAGCATCGGGGCGGTAACTGGGCACCGTTGCTTACTTCACCGCGCTCTTACGCAGCTCTGATCACCTCTAAACTCGCCACCATCATGACGTTGACGATACTTATGCAGCTCGTTTTCTTGGTTCTAAGTATCGGAGCGGGCTGGTTGACGGGGCTTTCAGGGCCGCCGCCAGCAAGCCTGGTCGGGGCCGCGTTGTTCTCGCTCATACCAGCCGTCGCTGTCGCGTCATGGCAGTCGTTGCTATCGATGACAATCCGCAGCTTTGCAGTGCCAATCGCCATCGGGCTCGTCGCGAGCATAGTCGCATTCGGAGTTCTCTCCTCCGGTGCGCCGGGTATGCAGTTCGTCGTGCCCCAAGCTCTGCTCACGGACACAATGTGGCTGGGAAGCACCGCCGTCGTGTATGCAGGAGCGCTTGAAGTCGGCAGAATCCTGAAGGTACTCCTTGCCTCGATCGTTCTCGCGAGCATCGCCTGGGCGGCGGCTACCACGTATCTGCGCAGAACTGATGCGCGCCTGTAGTCTCGACCTTCATGGCCCACGACAGCGAATTCCATGAGATCGACACCGGCGTCGCGGAGATCGTTCACGAGCCGGACGGGTCGATGCTGCTCATGGTCAACGGGGTGCCCAGCTCGCACATTGTCCCGGGTGAGCCGGAGCGCCTTGACTTCGAGTACATGCGGTGGATCGCTGCGGCAGTGGAAACCAGGAGCTGGGAAAAGCCGCGGCTAACACATCTAGGCGGTGGGGGCTGCACGCTCGCGCGCTACTTCGCGCACGTGTGGCCGCATTCGCGCAACACGGTCGTGGAATGGGACATGGACTTGGCGGTGCTGGCACGGGAGAAGTTCGACATCCCGCACAAACCCGCAGTGAAAATCCGTGTCGGTGACGCCCGCGAAGAGACCGACGGTTTCGTCGACGCCAGCCGCGACGTGATCATCCGCGACGTGTTCGAGTCCGCGACCACACCGCGCAGCTTGACGACGGTCGAGTTCTATCAGGCCTGCTCACGTTCCCTCTCCGCGGACGGCCTGTACGTGGCTAACTGCGGCTCCCACGGCGACCTGAAGGAAGCGCGCGAGGAGTTGGCTGGAATGGCGGAGGTCTTCGAGCATCTGGCCGTGATCGCGGATCCGCCGATGCTCAAAGGGCGGCGGTACGGAAACATCGTGCTGCTCGGTTCAGCTGCGGAGATAGAAGAAACCCCCGAGCTGACCAAACGGTTGCTCGGGGGTGCTGTCCCGGCCCATTTCAAGGATGACTCGTGGGCGCGGAACCTCGCTGCTTCGGGGGCAGTGCGGCGGGATCCGCCTATTCGCTAGAACCCTGCTGATTGTTGGCGTTGTCCAGCAGGATGAGCAGGTCGCCGACGGAGTACTCGCTATCGAGCATCATGTTGTTCAAGTCCTCGACCGGCAGTTCGCCGTTCTCCACCTGGATGCGGGCGGTGTCGGCGATGTTGCGGGCGTCCTGGGCGTCGAAGCCGAATGTCTTCGCAGCGTCCTCCACCTGCTGGCCCTCCACAATGCCAGTGGTCAGACCCAGGATCGCAGCGACGAGTGCAGTATTGTTCTTCTCCAGCACCTCTAGCGAGTCAGAGATCTCGCTTTCGATCTTGGTGTCCTGGAACTGCTCGAGCACGCCGCCAGTGGCGTTCAGTTCGCCGGCGCTGAAGCGCGCGAACTGGCCCTGGTTGCCGTTGAACATATTGGTGTCCACCGGGGTGTTGATGCCGGAGATGCGGCCGTTGTCGGAGCGCTGCCAAATGTCCACCTTGTCCCAGCCGCCGACGGGACGCGGCGCCTTGTTCTGCCACGCCGCCAACCACAGCGGGTAGTTGGAGAACTCCTCTGTGCCCCCCATCTTCTCTTCCCAGAAGTAGCGGTAGGTGTAGATGATCGGGGTGCGGCCGGTCTCACTCTCCACGATCTGAAGGAAGGTGCGCGTCCAGTCCTGGAGCTCTTTAGGGCTCAGGTCCTCATCGACCTCAAGGTCGAGCACAGGCGGCAGCGCGGTCTGCGGGCCGGTGTTGACCACGTTGGAGAAGTGGTGCGCCTGGGCAGAGGCATCGCGCGCCGGGCGGGCGAAGTGGTACGCGCCGACGGAGAGGCCAGTGTCGGCCGCTTCCTGCGCGAACTTGTGGAAAGACTTGTCCGTGAAGTCCGTGCCTTCGGTGGCTTTAATGAAGGCGAAGCGCTGGTTGTCGCCCTTGACGGCGTTCCAGTCGATCGGGGTCTCTCCCCCGGTGTTCTGGTGGTTGGAGACATCCACGCCGTTGACGAAGTTGGCGTCGGTGTTGGCGTTGACCGGGCCGGCCACGAGCGCTGTGGCAAACAGGGCAACCGCACCGAAAAGGGCAGCAGGACGCAAGGATCGAGTCATCATAGGTGCAACGGTAAACCACAAACGTCACAAGATTCACATGCGACACGCAAATTTACCTGTGACCCATGAATTAAAACGTGGCGCGCTCAATGACCTCTGGGAGAGCAGCCACCACAGCGTCTACATCCTCTTGCGTTGTCGTCCGCCCAAGTGTGAACCGCAACGCGCCGTCAGATCCCACACCCATCGCCTCGAGCACGTGGCTGGGCTGGTTCACCCCACTGTTGCAGGCGGAACCGGTGGAAGCTTCGATGCCGAGGCCGTCGAGAAGCATGATCATTGCATCGCCGTTCGCACCGGGGAACGTGAAGTGGGCGTGCCCAGGAAGGGCGGGCTCGGTCGTCGTCACGCGTGCGGTGCTTATCTCTGCCGTGACACCGCTGACCAGTCGGTCTCGCAGTGAACTGACTCGCGCGCGTTCACTGTCCATCTCCCCGACGGCTTCTTTCAGCGCCGCCGCGGTAGCGATCGCAGATGCCGCGTCGACGGTGCCGGGGCGGATCCCGCGTTCCTGTCCCCCGCCGTGGATGACGGGTTCGAGCTTCGGGCTGCGGCGGGCAAGCAGAAGACCCACGCCACGTGGCCCGCCGAATTTGTGGGCGGATGCCGCCAGCGTGCTGAATTGGTGCGCGTGAAAGTCGACGGGTATATGCCCCACGACTTGCACCGCGTCGACGTGCACAGGAGTGCCGGCGGCCGTGGCACGCGCCGCGATGTCCTCTACAGGCTGGATTGCCCCGGTCTCGTTGTTCGCCCACATGCACGTCGCCAGGGCGGCGGGCTGATCGAGAATCTCGGTCGGCTCGACGTGGCCGGAGAAGCCGACCGGGAGTAGCTCGACATCAGCACCCGGCAGCTTTTCGACGGCTTCCCGCACCGCCGGATGCTCAATCCCCGTCGAGATGACGCGGTGGGACGGGCTGGCGTGGAACAACCCCTGTACGGCCAGGTTGTCTGCTTCCGTGCCGGATCCGGTGAAGATGACCTCGATCGGGTCAGCGCCGAGCAGCGCCGCAATAGTCTCTCGCGCCTCGGACAGGACAGCGTTCGCGGCGCGGCCGGAACCGTATTGCGAAGCCGGATTGAGTAGGTGGGCGTGCTCGGCCCAAGCATCCACCGCCACCTGCCGGATGGGCGTGGTGGCGGCGTGGTCGAAGTACCTAACGGCGGTTCTCAAGGGCCTTGATGAGCTCGGGAACGAAGTCCTCGATGTCGGCGACGACACCGATGTCCGCAATGGCGAAGATCGGCTCGTCGCGCTCCTGGTTCACAGCCACGATCGTTCCGGACGTCTGCATACCGGAGGTGTGCTGGATCGCACCGGAAATGCCCAGGGCAATGTACAGGTCCGGGGAGACAGTCGCGCCGGTCTGTCCGATCTGCGTTTCAGGGGCGGCCCAGCCCAGGTCGACGATGTCGCGGGTGGAGCCGGTGGCGGCGCCGAGCACGTCGGCCAGCTTTTCCACGTAATCGCTGTAACCCTCCTCCGAGCCGACACCGCGGCCGCCGGAGACGACCGTTGACGCGGTGGTGAGCTCCGGACGGTCAGCGCGAGCCTTCGGGGTGAAGCCCTTCACGGTCACATCGCGGTCGGTCTTGGCCGGCAGCGGCATAGGAGCAAGCTCACCCGCAGCCTCTTGCGGCTGCGCTTTCACGGAGCCGGGGCGCAGGGTGAAGATCGGGGTCTCTCCCCCGGCCACGGCGGTGGTGGTGTAGCTGCCACCGAAGATCTCGTGGTGGCCGGCTTTGTTCGTCTCGATACCGGTGACGTTGGCCAGCACACCGGCGCCGAGTCGCGCGCCGAGGCGGCCGGCGATCTCGTTGCCGGTCACCGTCGCCGCGATGACGATCGGCGCGGGGTTGGCGGCACCGAGGGCCTGCAGCGCGTCGACCTCAGGGGTGATCAAGCGCTCCTCGTAATCCTCCGTGGATGCATCGATGACCTGGGCGGCACCGAGGCGAGCGAGTTCTGGCGCAAGGTGCTCGGCGACGCCAGGTTTGCCAACGACCACGACGGACACGACCCCCAGGTCGCGGGCGGCGGTGATCAGCTCGCCGGTGATGGGACTGAGTTCACGGCCCGCTTCCGAGCCGGCGTGTTCTGCAAGTACGTACACGTGCATGATGTGGGCTCCTTAGATCAGGTTGCGGGCGGCCAGGTGCTCAACCACCTGAGCTGCGATGTCGTCGGCAGGGCCTTCCAGCAGCTCACCGGCAGTGCGCGGCGGCACCTCGGTCGCGCTGGTGACGGCGGTAGCGGACGGAACAGCCTCCAGGCCGATGTCGGCGGCGCTGTAGCGAGTGATCTCGTGCTTCTTGGCAGCCTTCATTCCCTTGAAGTTGGGGAAGCGCGGCTTGTCGGACTGCTCAGTGACGGCCACCACTGCCGGAAGCGCTGCTGCGACCTCCCAGGTTCCGCGCTCGTCATCGCGGGTGCCGTGGATCTGTTGTGCCTCGATGCGCAGGTTGTACGCCTGCGTCAGCGCCGGCACCTGGCGGTACTCGGCGAGCATGCCGGGCAGCACACCGGTGGAGCCGTCGGAGGACTGGTTGCCCATGATCACCAGAGAGAGATCCTCGATGGTGCTGAGCACACTGTTCAGGGCCCATGCAGTGGCGATGGCGTCGGAGCCGGCCAAGGAGTCGTCGATAAGCGAAATGGCGTCATCGGCGCCCATTGCGATCGCTTTGCGCAATGCTTCTTCGCAGCCCTCCGGCCCCATCGTGACGGCAATGACCTTGTAACCATCGTTTTCGTCGCGCAGGCGCAGGGCAGCCTCGACGGCGTATTCGCTGATCTCGTCGAGCACGTTGTCGGCGCTGGAGCGGTCGAGCGTGTTGTCGGCCGCGAGGGTCTTTGTCGACCACGTGTCGGGCACGTTTTTCACTAGAACGGCAATAGTGGACATGGGTGCGAGCCTAGCGCACACGCGCACCACATAGATATGCAGTGGCCGTGTCGCCGATGCGCGCGATGACCACCGCCATCGGTGTGCTGCCCTTGAGTTTCATCTTGTTGCGCAGCTGGTCAGGGTCAACATCGACACCACGCACGAGAATCTCCAGTGCGCCCGCACCATGAGCCTGCAGGGCCGGTTTCAGCTTCTTCAGCGGCACTTCCTCGATGAATGGAAATCCGGAGTGGTGCTCCGGCACACGATCGCCCGTGAGGAACGCGATGTGCGGATCGAGCATCGCCAGATCGTGCTTGGCCGCCCAGTGGCGCACCAGGCCAGCGCGGATGACGGCACCGTCGGGCTCGATAATGAAGCGCCGCGGCGTACCGACGTCCACAGCCTCCCCGGCCCCATCCGTGATCCGTTCGGTGAACCCCGGCTGGATCACCACTGCTTCCCGTTTCGCGGGGTCAAGGCCGGGAGTGTAGAGACAGGCTTCCTTCACGGCCCCGTTCTCGCTGACGATACTGACCAGGCCGGGCCACTGCGAATAATCGATGCCGGGTGCGCATTTGACGGCCATTTCGGCGTAGGGATAGGCCTCAAGCAGGTCCGGCAGCGGCGGGATGAGCTTAGCCGGGTCGGTGATCCGGCGTCCGTCCTTGCGCCGGGCGGGATCGGCGACAATGACGCGTCCTGGACCAGAGCCGCTGCACATCCGGCGCGTCGGGCCCGCACTGCTCGCGGGAGTGGTGACGGGATGCAGCGCATCAGCCACAGCCACATGCGGCCCCACGTTGTGGCGTGCCATGAGCACGCGCGAGAAGTCGATGTCTGTGCCCAGCCAATCCATGCCCTGCGCTGTGACAGCGGGGGCTTCGGTGCCGATGGAACACGTCACGTCGTGCACCAACGAAGCCCCGGCGCGGGCGATGCGCTCAGCGCGCACCTGGGCGACAGTGTGCGGGGTGGCCTGCTGAGCCGCATCCGTATCGGTCAGCCAGGATGCTGCGTTGGCTGCGTCGGGGAGCTTTGAAGCGAGCGCGCGCTGGGCGGTCACCAGTTCCATGACGGCGCGGGAGTGCTCGCCGAAGACAGGCTGGAGCCTCTGGCGGTCAGCAAGGACGGACTTCTTCGTCAGCTCCAACTCCCCCGCTGCGTCGGCGATCGCGTCGAGCCGGCTGGCGAGGAAGCGGACCTCCTCGGGGTTAAAGCTCAAATTTCTTGCCCATCCGGTTGACCGGGTTGGACTCGAACAGCTCCCGGTAGCGGGGAATGTCGACGGGGTCGCCGACAACCGCTTCAATCTCTTTGCCCTTGACGTTGTCCATGATTTCGTCGACGGAGGCGAATTCGGAGATGTCGTACAGCTGCGCCCAGGTCGACGGGGCGAAGCGGACAAGGCCTTGGCGCCACCCGTCAATGAGCAAGCTCGGCGGGAACCAGTTCGCATCACTTGCCTCGCCCGTGGCTACGTCAGGCTCTTGACCGTGCGGAAGCTCCGCGACGAAGGTGAATGTGTCGAACCACGTGCCTTTCTCGCTCTTGCCCACCCAGCGGCCAGAAGGTTTGAGCAAGGTCGCATCGACATCCAGGCCGGTTTCTTCGAGCACTTCTGTGAAGGAGAGTTCGTGGCTTTCCAACCGCTTGCGGATTTGGTGGAAGGGGCGGGCGTCTTGGAGGAGTTTGTCGTTGTCGTCGACAAGCAACAGCGTGCCGGTTTCCTCGAAAAGCTCACGCACAGCGGCGAACATGAGCGCATGGGCTTGGCGCGGCTTGACGTCGAGTTGCTTGGCCAAGTCGTGCACGCTACGGCCGGACCAGAGTTCTTTCGCGTCCTCCTTGTCGGCCGGGAAGTCGCGGATATCCACTCCACCGCCGGGAAAGACCGTCATACCGGGGTAATTGCGCATCGTGAGAACGCGCTCTTGCATCCAGACCTCTAAGCCCGCAATGCCGTCGCGCACGAGGATCACTGTGGCCGCCAAACGGCCGTAGTTGATCCCCTTCATGTCCTCCTCGTTGCGTGAGCCCATTATGCCCTCCGGTGCGCTCCAGCACGGCGGGTCCTGCGGGCGAAGAAACGGCCGTCTTCCTTCGTCAACGTGATCGGTTGGTGGTAGGCCTTCGTCAGGTTCTCACTGGTGAGAACGTCATCGACCAGCCCTTGCGCAACGACATCGCCTTCGCTGAGCAGCATCGCGTGGGTGAAGCCGTAGGGAATCTCCTCAACGTGGTGGGTGATCATCACGATCGCCGGGGCATCAGGGTCGAGCGCGAGATCACCCAAATACGCCACGAGATCCTCGCGGCCACCCAGGTCAAGTCCCGCTCCCGGCTCATCCATGATGAGCAGCTCGGGGTTGACCATGATCGCGCGCGCAATGAGGACGCGCTTCTTTTCACCGTCCGACAGTGTGCCCCAGCGGCGGCCCAGCAGGTGGAACGCGCCGACGTGGTCGAGGGAGTCGTGGACCTGCTCATAGTCCACCTCGCCGTACTCCTCGCGCCAGCGGCCCACAACGGCGTAGCCGCCGGAGAGCACGAGATCTTCCACCAGCTCGTCGGCGGGAACACGATCACCCAGCTCAGAGGTGGTCATTCCGATCACGGCGCGCAGATCGCGCATGTCCGTTCTGCCCAGCTGCTCCCCCAGCACGAAGGCGGTGCCTGAGGACGGATGCTCCTGGGCTGCCGCCATCCGGATCAACGACGTCTTTCCCGCGCCGTTGGGCCCGATGACGACCCACCGTTCATCCAGCTCAACTTTCCAGTCCACGGGCCCTACCAACACGTTGCCGCCGCGGCGGAAATCCACTCCGCGGAAGTCGATGAGCAGGTCTGGATCCGTCTGGGGTTCCTCTGGTCGATTCTGGGCAGTTTGATCAGTCACGCCCCCTATTGTGGCGTATTTTCCTGCCCGGTGGTGTGACCCTGACTTCGCTAGTGTGGGAGCCATGGCTATCGGACGCTTGGGTATCGACGATGTGAGGCCCCGCACCACCGACGGGGCACTACCGACGAAGGCAGTTGTTGGGGAGGTCGTGCCGATCTCCGCGCTGGTGTGGCGCGAGGGGCACGACGCTATCGCGGCGACAGTGGTGATCACTGCCCCGGACGGTTCGTCCCGCTCCGTGCTCATGACACCGGAGGAAAACCGCCCCGACTACTGCCACGCGGTGTTCACCCCCGATATGGAAGGCCTGTGGCGCTTCCGGGTTGAGGCTTGGTCTGATCCGGTGGCAACGTGGCGCAACGCAGTGACCAAGAAGTCCGCAGCAGGCCAGTCCGCCGAAGAGATGTCGAACGACCTCATCCACGGCGCTGAGCTTTTCGAGCGTGCAGCGGCCGAGGGCGATTCCTCCCGGCGCGAATTGCTCACCGCTGCCGCAACAGCCTTGTCGTCCGATGCACCGTTGCGTGAGCGTCTTGCCCCGGCGCTCGCCGACGATGTTGCCCAGTCCCTCCACTCCCGCCCCGTCCGCGACCTGATCACCCAGGGCCCGGAGTGCGAAATCCTCGTCGAGCGCAGCAAGGCCCTGTTCAGCTCTTGGTACGAGCTCTTCCCCCGCTCCACCGGCGGGTGGGATGAACAAGGCCGCCCCGTCCACGGCACTTTCGCCACTACTGCGGAGGCTCTGCCGCGCGTCGCCGCGATGGGCTTTGACACCGTCTACTTCCCGCCGATCCACCCCATCGGTGAAGTCAACCGTAAGGGCCCGAACAACACTCTGGTGGCTGAGGACGGCGATGTGGGCTCCCCGTGGGCGATCGGTTCCGTATTGGGCGGCCACGACGCGGTCCACCCGGAGCTGGGTACGACCGAGGATCTGCGGGCGCTGTTGGACCGGGCTGAAGAGTTGGGCTTGGAAATCGCGCTCGACTTCGCTCTCCAGGCCGCGCCCGACCACCCGTGGGCCGAGGAGCACCCTGACTTCTTCACCGTGCTGGCGGACGGCACCATCGCGTTTGCCGAGAACCCGCCGAAGAAGTACCAGGACATCTACCCCATCAACTTCGACAACGCCTCTGATGTCATCTACGAGGAAATCTACCGCGCGTTGATGACGTGGGTGGACCTGGGCATCACCACCTTCCGCGTGGATAACCCGCACACGAAACCGGTTGACTTCTGGCACTGGTTGATCGCCAAAGTCCACGAGACACACCCTGAGGTGATCTTCTTGGCCGAGGCGTTCACCCGCCCGCCGCGCCTGCTCGGCCTGGCCAAGGCCGGGTTCTCGCAGTCCTACACCTACTTCCCGTGGAAGACCACGAAGAAGGAGCTGACCGGCTTCGCACAAGACTGCGTGCGCTTCGCCGACATCTCTCGCCCGTCCTTCTGGGTGAACACCCCGGACATTCTCCAGGCGTTCATCCAGACCGGAAACCGCGCGGCGTTTGCCATCCGCGCCACCTTGGCATCGACCTTGAGCCCGCTGTGGGGCATGTACTCCGGTTTCGAGCTGTACGAGCACGAGCCGGTCGCCCCCGGCAGCGAAGAGTACCTGGACTCCGAGAAGTACCAGCTCCGCCCGCGCGACTTCGCTGGTGCTGAGCAGCGCGGGGATTCGCTCGCCCCGTACATCACGTTGCTCAACCAGATCCGCAAGGACCACCCTGCCCTGCAGCAGTTGCGCAACCTGCACTTCCACACCGCAGACAACGACCAGGTCATTGCGTACTCCAAGTTCGATGCAGCCACCGGCGACTGCATCCTCGTCGTGGTCAACCTCGACCCGACCTATCCGCAGGAGTGCAACGTCACGCTGAACATGGAGGCCCTCGGCTTGACACCCAGCGCCACGTTCCCGGTGCACGACCTCGTCTCTGGCGCCGACTACGAGTGGACCATGCGCAACTACGTGCGCTTGAGCCCGATGGAGAATGTCGCGCACATCTTCAGGCTCCCGCTTATCGATGCATCCCTGCGCGAGCGCCTCGCCTTCCGCGATCTCGCAGACGCTGACTACCGCCCCTAACGCTTTAAACCCCGACAAAGGACTACCATGACCTCCCCCGATCCGCAGCTGCTCATCCCCGAGGCAGACCGTCAGCGCCTGATCGAGTGCAAGCACCACGCTCCCCACGACTTCTACGGCTGGCACTCGACACCATCCGGCTCCGTGATCCGTGCCCGCGTGCTCGGCGCGACCGCAGTGGACGTGCTCATCCACAACCAAGGCCTGCCCATGACCCCCATCGGGGACGACATTTGGGTACTCGGGCTCGAAGATGACCTCGCGCCGGATTACCGCCTGCAGATCACCTACCCGGAGGGCGACCCGGTGATCACGGCGGACCCGTACCACTTCCTGCCCACGCTCACGTCGTTCGACCTGCACCTTCTCGGTGAGGGCCGCCACGAGCGCCTGTGGGAAGTCCTCGGCGCGAACCAGCACACCTACCACACCCCGATGGGCGATGTTTCCGGTACCTCGTTCGCTGTATGGGCCCCGAACGCACAGGGCGTTGCCGTCGTCGGTGACTTCTGCAACTGGAACCCGAACCAGTACCCGATGCGCACCCTGGGCTCGACGGGCGTGTGGGAGATCTTCATTCCGGACCTCGCGCCGGGCACCCAGTACAAGTTCACTGTCCAGGGTGTGGATGGTGTCGCACGCGACAAGGCCGACCCGCTGGCCAAGCAGACAATGACCCCGCCGGAGACGGTGTCGGTCATCGCCGGCGAGAGCACCTACGAGTGGCGCGATCACGAGTGGATGGCAGCCCGCCCGGGCATTGACGCTACGAACGCCCCGATGAGCGTCTACGAGTGCCACGTCGGCTCCTGGCGCGTCGGTTACGGCTACCGCGAGCTGGCCAAGGAGCTTGTCCCCTACTTGGTGGAGAACGGTTTCACCCATGTGGAGTTCCTCCCCGTTGCCGAGCACCCCTTCGGCGGATCCTGGGGGTACCAGGTCACCGGCTACTACGCACCGACCGCGCGCTGGGGCACCCCGGACGACTTCCGCTACCTCGTGGACACTCTCCACCAGGCCGGCATCGGCGTGATCGTTGACTGGGTGCCCGCGCACTTCCCGAAGGACGATTGGGCCCTGGGGCGTTTCGACGGCACCGCCCTCTACGAGCACCCGGACTGGCGCCGCGGCGAGCAGAAAGACTGGGGCACCTACGTCTTCGACTTCGGCCGCAACGAGGTGCGCAACTTCCTCGTGGCCAACGCTCTGTACTGGTTCGAGGAGTTCCACCTCGACGGCATGCGTGTCGATGCAGTGGCATCGATGCTGTACCTGGACTACTCCCGCGAGCCGGGCGAGTGGCTGCCCAATGAGTTCGGCGGCCGCGAGAACCTCGACGCAGTTCAGTTCCTCCAGGAGTTCAACGCCACCGTGCACCGTTCCCACCCCGGTGTGCTCACCATCGCCGAAGAGTCCACTGCGTGGCCGGGTGTCACGGCGCAGACCTCTGCCGACGGCCTGGGTTTCTCCCTGAAGTGGAACATGGGTTGGATGAATGACACCCTCGAGTACTTCTCCCTCGACCCGATACACCGCTCCTTCCACCACAACGAGGTCACGTTCTCCCTCGTCTATGCCTTCTCCGAGAGCTACGTGCTCCCCTTCTCCCACGACGAGGTGGTCCATGGAAAGGGATCCCTGTGGGAGCGCATGCCGGGTGATGAGTGGAACAAGGCCGCCGGTGTGCGCACCCTGTTCGGCTACATGTTCTCCCACCCGGGCAAGCAGCTGATGTTCATGGGCTGCGAGTTCGGCCAGCAGACCGAATGGGCTGAAGCCGGCTCCGTCAACTGGGACAACTTGCAAGACTGGGGCGCCGAATACCACGAGGGCATCCGCACACTCGTCCGCGACCTCAACCACCTGTACAAGGACACCCCGGCACTGTTCAGCCAGGACAATACCCCCATGGGTTTCCAGTGGATCAAGGGCGACGACGCAGAGCACAACGTCCTGGCCTACATCCGCTGGGGCGTGGACTCTGTGCCGGTGCTGGCCGTGGTCAACCTGTCCGGCGCCCCGCAGACGGATTACCGCCTTGGTCTACCCCGCGCTGGCGAGTGGGAACTCATCCTCAATACCGACGACGCGAAGTACAAGGGTGCTGGTAATGAGCTGCCGGACACTGTCGCCACCGAGGACCGTGAATGGGACACCTTCGAGCAGTCCGCAACCTTCCACATCCCGGCTATGAGCGTGCAGTACTACACGCTGCGGTAAGCGCGGGTGAGGTAAGCAGGGCGAGGGACGTGAGTTAACCCTCGCCCAAATGCTTTTCGACGCTAGCCACCTTGCCCTCAATCTGCCCCGTGTACCCAGGGCGGATGTCGGCCTTGATCACCAGCGACACGCGCGGAGACACTTCCTGCACGGCTTCAGTGGCGCGTTTGACCACGTCCATCACCTCGTCCCACTCTCCTTCGACGAGCGTGAACATCGCGTTCGTCTCATTAGGCAGACCCGAATCGCGCACGATTTTCACCGCGCGTGAGACCGCCTCAGACATCGCGGCAGTGTTGTCGGGAGTTTCGGTCGGGGCAACGGAGAACGCGAGAATCATGGCCCTAAGCTTAGCGGGATCGCTTATCTGCGCTCCCAGCAATGCCGGTGCCAATGCCTCCGGTCATCCCCTTGCCTGCCGGTGTCGCGCGGCCATGCGACGATATGCGCCACCCCGGGCGGAATGTTCTGATTGCAGCGGGGGCACACGTAGAACTTCGTCGCTGAGGCGGATCCGATATGGCGCACCAAGTAGATGTCCCCGTGCGGGCCTTCTTCCTCCCGCGTGCCCCAATAGGTGCCGCCGTCGCGAGGGAGGCTGCGGCCCGGCATGTACGCTCCCCTGTCGCGCCGATTTCTCCGTGGCATGGGCTGCTTCCTACCTCGCGGTCCTAGAACAGGCGCAGTTCGTTGGATTCGATGCCGCGCAGTTCGTCATAGTCGAGCGTGACGCACCGAATGCCGCGATCCTCGGCCAGTGTTTTCGCCTGCGGTTTGATCTCTTGCGCGGCGAACACGCCCTTGACAGGCCCGACGAGGCTGTCGCGGCCGAGCATGTCCAAATAGCGGCTGAGCTGCTCGACGCCGTCGATGCCGCCGCGGCGTTTAACCTCCACGGCGACCGCTATACCCTCGCCGTCGCGGGCCATGATGTCCACCGGACCGAGCGGGGTTGGGTACTCGCGGCGGACCAGGGTGAAACCGTCGCCCAGTGTAGTGATGTGCTCTGCCAAAAGCTCCTGGAGATGCGCCTCCACGCCGTCCTTGACCAACCCCGGATCGGTGCCCAAGTCGTAGGACAAGTCCTCGTGGATCTCTTCGAGAGTCACGCGCAGCTGCTCGCCCTTCGGGTTCTCCACCACCCACAACTGGGCCCCCGTGTCCTCGTCGTCGACGTCGAGAATCGGCTCTTCTGTAATCGTGCACGGCGGAGTCATCCAGTTCAGCGGCTTGTAGGCACGGTCGTCCGCGTGCACCGACAACGACCCGTCAGCTTTGATCATGATCAACCGGTCCGCCAAGGGCAAGTGTGCGTCGAGGCGGCCGACGTAGTCCACAGAGCAACGGGCAATAACGAGACGCATGGGTTCCAGCCTAGCGGGCTTAGGTCTGCGCCTTGAAAGCGCGGTTGCGCAGGTGCTCGATATCAGCACGCACATGGCGTTTATCCGGGGCAGACTCCAGCCATGAGATCAGCGCCATCGACGCATGGCACTCCGTGGCGAACTCGTAGTCGTTGCCATCCGCAGAAAAAAGAACAACCACCTCGACCCCGGGCATGAAATCCCGCTCGGTCTCAGTGGCTTTTCTGCGTCCCGTAATGGAAATGTCGCTGCGCGTGAGTACCTCATCCGCCCCGAAAGACAGGGAGCGCAGCTTGTAAAAGCGCATGTGGTCGCCGGAGTACGTGATCACGCCGTGGCGCCAACCGTGCGTCCCCTGCGCCGGTAGCACCCGGATCAGCGCCTGAGTGCCGTTGTTGCGCACCGTCAGAAACCGCCACACCGCCGCGCAGACGGCGATGACCGCCACCACGATAAGCAGGTACCCGACGATCTTCATAAAGAGCCAGTGTAACCGCCAGATTGTTCACAGTGAATAGACGAAAGTTTGACCACCCCCGCACGCAAAGGGTGAACCCCCGTCCAGACTGACCTGGACGGGGGTTCAACCCGATAAATCGCGAGTGCGCGTACTACGCGCTGCCAATGCGGCGAAGAGCAGCCTGCTCAGAATCGCGGCGCGCCTTCTGGGCCGGATCCTCGTCGTCGAACTGCTCGTTGCTGTCCACCTCAGAGGCGAACTTCGCGGAGTCAGCCAAGACGGTGACCTTGTTTCCCACCACGGAAACGAACCCGCCCTGGACAGCGGCGACGACTTTGTCGCCGTCGGCCGGGCTGATGGTCACTACACCATCTTCTTTGAGCTGGCCAAGGAAAGGCTCGTGGCCGGGCATGAAGCCGATCTCACCATCGGTGGTCTGGACGGTGACAATGGATGCCTCGCCGGACCACAGCATGCGATCAACGGAGACCAGTTCTGCGGTGATTTCAGCCATGAGCTTCTCCTACTTCTCTTGCAGCTTCTTGTACTGAGCTTCGACGTCCTCGAGGCCACCAAGGTTGTTGAAGGCCTGCTCCGGGTAGTGGTCGAACTCGCCCTCAGCCAGCTTGTCAAAGGCCTCGATGGTCTCCTCGAGCGGGACGTACGAGCCCTCGTCGCCGGTGAACTTCTTCGCAACGAAGAAGTTCTGGCCGAGGAAGCGCTGGATCTTACGAGCGCGCATAACGGTGATCTTGTCCTCTTCGGACAGCTCGTCCATACCGAGGATGGCGATGATGTCCTGCAGCTCCTTGTTCTTCTGCAGGATGTTGATCACCTTCTGAGCGACACCGTAGTGGCGCTCGCCGACAATACCCGGCTCCAGGATGCGGGAGGTCGAGGTCAGCGGGTCCACAGCCGGGTAAATACCCTTCGAGGCGATGGAACGCGACAGCTCGGTCGTCGCATCCAGGTGGGCGAAGGTCGTCGCCGGGGCCGGGTCGGTGTAGTCATCCGCAGGCACGTAAACGGCCTGCAGGGACGTAATCGAACGGCCCTTGGTGGAGGTAATGCGCTCCTGGAGGACACCCATCTCGTCGGCAAGCGTCGGCTGGTAGCCCACAGCGGACGGCATGCGGCCGAGCAGCGTGGACACCTCAGAACCTGCCTGGGTGAAACGGAAGATGTTGTCGATGAACAGCAGCACGTCCTGGTTCTGCACATCGCGGAAGTACTCCGCCATGGTCAGGCCGGACAGGGCCACGCGCATACGAACCCCCGGCGGCTCATCCATCTGGCCGAAGACAAGGGCGGTATCCGGAAGGACGCCCATGTCCTCCATTTCCAGGAAGAGGTCCGTACCCTCACGGGTGCGCTCGCCGACACCGGCGAAGACCGACGTACCCGAGAACTCGCGAGCGATACGGGTAATCATCTCCTGGATCAGAACGGTCTTACCCACACCGGCACCGCCGAACAGGCCGATCTTTCCGCCCTTGACGTACGGGGTGAGCAGGTCGATGACCTTAATACCGGTCTCCAGGATCTCGGTCTTACCCTCGAGGTCCTTGAACTCCGGCGGCTCACGGTGGATACCCCAACGATCGCCGTCCTTGCCCACAGAAGGATCATCCAAGCACTCGCCGAGCGCGTTGAAGACGTGGCCCTTAACCTGGTCACCAACCGGAACCGAAATCGGGTTACCGGAGTCGCGGACCTGCGCGCCACGGACGAGGCCATCGGTCGGAGCCATGGCGATCGTGCGGACAAGGCCGTCGTTGAGGAACTGTGCCACCTCGAGGATGACAGTCTTAGCCACTGCATCGAGCTCAATGTCGACCTCGAGTGCGTTGTAGAGTTCAGGCAGCTCGCCGCGCGGGAACTCCACGTCGACGACTGCACCGATGACGCGGACGACGCGGCCGTTATCCGAACCAGCCGGCTTGCGCTCATCAGCGGAAGCCTGGTTGGCGGCACCGGAGGCTGCGACGTTGTCCTCAGCCCCGGTCGGCTCGTCGTTACGCTCATCGTGAGATAGAGCTGTAGTCATGATTTAGTCACTTTCTCCGCTACCGGACAACGCTCCAGCGCCGCCGATAATCTCGGTGATTTCCTGAGTAATTTTTGCCTGACGCAACTGGTTGGCTTCACGGGACAGCCCGTTAGCCAACTCCGTCGCGTTGTCCGTCGCATTCTTCATCGCGGTACGGCGCGATGCAGACTCCGCCGCCGACGCCTCCAGGAAGATCGAGTAGAGCGTCCTGGACACGTACGCTGGGAGAAGGCTCTCCATGAGCGTCTCAGCGTCCGGCTCGAACTCCATGTCCGGCATGGTCTCGCCTGACGTGGTGAACAAGTCCTCTTGCTCGAACTCGACGTCCTCGAAGACGGGCTCGATGGGCAGCAGCTGGTGAGCCGTTGCCTCTTGCGACAGCATGGAGACGAACTTGGTGTAAACCACGTGGACCTGGTCGAAGCCTCGAATGGCCTGGCCTTCCGGCGCGCGGATGCCCTCGCGCCACTTGACCTCACCTTCCGAGGTGGCTTCAAAACCGCCGACCATGTGGTGGCGCACGTCGTGCGTACCCTCCCACGTCGGGTCCTGGGACCAACCAGTCCACTCCCCCGCGATCTCCTGATCACGGAAGTCGTAGTGGGTCACACCCTTGCCGCCGGTGACGTAGCGGACAACCTCGTAGCCGGCGTCGCGGAGCATGCGCTCCAGCTCGCCAGCCTTCTTGAGCACGTTGTGGTTGTAACCGCCGGCCATACCGCGGTCAGAGGTGACCACCAGCATTGCGGCGACCTTGGCGTTTTCGCGCTGGCGAAGCATCGGGTGGTCCAGGTTGGTCGCAGCGACAAGCCGCTCCATGACATCCTGCATCTCGTTGGCGTACGGCTGAGCCGCCTCCACGCGACGCTGGGCCTTGGTAATGCGCGATGTTGCGATCAGTTCCTGGGCTTTGGTGATCTTCTTTGTCGAGTTGACCGACTTGATGCGGTCACGCAGTTCGCGAAGTGTTGCCATAGTGTGTGCTCCTCCTCTCTCTTAAGTCGTGTTTCTCTAGGTTCTTTAGCCCAGAACAGCGCGAGTCTGAACTAATCCTTCTTCTGCGACTTGTGAGAGACGTTGAGCTGCTGCTTCGAGATGTCGCTCTCGTCCATAGCATCAGCCTCCGGCTCGCGCACGACACGCTCGCCGCCGGAGGTCTGGAAGTTCTGGGCGAAGCTCTCGTTGACGCGGGCCAGGGTCTCCTTCGACTCGTCGGACAGGGCTGCGCCGCCGTCGACCTGCTCGTAGACCTCAGGGGCCTCAGCGCGGATCGTCTCGTGCAGCTCTGCCTCATAACGGCGGACATCTTCGACGGGAACGGAGTCGAATGCGCCCTCGTTAGCGAGGTGGATGGAGATGATCTGGAACTCGACCGGCTGGGGGGAGTTCTCCGGCTGCTTCAGCAGCTCGACGAGGCGCTGGCCGCGCTCGAGCTGGCGCTTGGAAGCGTCATCCAGGTCGGACGCGAACGCTGCGAAAGACTCGAGGTCGCGGTATGCGGCCAAGTCCAGACGGAGGTTACCCGCGACCTTCTTCATGCCCTTGGTCTGTGCGGCACCACCGACACGGGAGACGGAAATACCGACGTCAATGGCCGGGCGGACACCCTGGTTGAACAGGTCGGACTGCAGGAAGCACTGACCGTCCGTAATTGAGATGACGTTGGTCGGAATGAAGGCACCGACATCGTTCGCCTTGGTCTCGATGATCGGAAGGGCCGTCAGAGAGCCGGCGCCGAGCTCGTCGTTAAGCTTGGCAGCGCGCTCCAGCAGACGGGAGTGCAGGTAGAAGACGTCACCCGGGTATGCCTCGCGGCCCGGCGGGCGGCGCAGCAGCAGCGAGATGGCGCGGTAGGCCTCAGCCTGCTTGGTCAGGTCATCGTAGACCACCAGAACGTGGTTGCCCTGGTACATCCAGTGCTGGCCCAGAGCAGCACCGGCGAACGGTGCCAGCCACTTGAAGCCTGCGGAGTCGGATGCCGGAGCGGCAACGATGGTGGTGTACTCGAGTGCGCCGTGCTCCTCGAGGGTGCGGCGCACACCAGCAATGGTCGAGCCCTTCTGGCCGATGGCAACGTAGATGCAGCGGACCTGCTTCGTCTTATCACCGGACTCCCAGTAGGCCTTCTGGTTGAGGATGGTGTCGATGCAGACCGCAGTCTTACCGGTCTTACGGTCACCAATGATCAGCTGGCGCTGTCCGCGGCCGATCGGCGTCATGGCGTCAATCGCCTTGATGCCGGTCTGCATCGGCTCCTCAACCGGCTGACGGTCGAGCACGCCTGCTGCCTGAAGCTCGAGCACACGCTCTTCGTCAGCCTCAATCGGACCCAGGCCGTCAATCGGCTGGCCCAGGGGGTTGATCACGCGGCCGAGGAATGCCTCCCCGACCGGGATGGACAGGACCTCACCGGTCCTGGAAACTTTGTCGCCTTCGTAGATCGTCTCGAAGTCACCCAGGACCACCACGCCGACGGTGTCGGTGTCGAGGTTCTGTGCGACGCCGATGACGCCGTTGGAGAACTCAAGCAGCTCGTTGGTCATGCAGCTCGGCAGCCCGGAAACCTGGGCAATACCATCTGCAGCCGACGTCACCACGCCGACCTCCTCACGGGAGGCCTCCGCGGAGTAGCTCGAGGTGTAGTTCGCTATCGCGCTACGGATCTCATCGGAGGAGATCGTCAGCTCCGCCATAATCTTTCCTGCTCTCGGTAGATTCTTCCAGCAATTTCGTTTTAGTAAGCCGTGTTGGCTGCCATGTCGGCACGCATGCGCTCAAGTTTTCCGCGCGTGGAGCCGTCAATGAGTTCATCGCCAACGCGGATGGTCACACCGCCGAGGAGGCTGGGGTCAACCTCAGTGTGAATGGCCATCTCGCGGCCGTAAATCTGTCCAAGCTTTTCTGCCAGTGCCTCGCGCTGAGAATCAGTCAGCTCAGTTGCAGCGGTCACTGCCGCAAACTCCCGACCTGTCAGTTCGGCCGACTCGCGTGCGATGCCTGCGATGTCGTCGACCGGGTTGTCCTCTGGGCGGCCGACCACCTGCAGCGCCAACGCCTCGGTGTACATAGACACCTTGCCGTAGAGCACGCTGGCCAAAAGCTGACGCTTCTGGTCCGTGGTGGCGGTGCGGTCAGACAGCAGCTGGGTGAGTTCGCTCTCGCGCTCAAAGAGACGAGACAGCTGGAAGAGCTCGGATTCGACCTCGCCCAACTTGTTCTCGCTCTCTGCGCCGCGCAGGAGTGCCCTGCGGCCCAAGTGCACGAGTCCCTCACGGAATTCGCGCGGGGCGGACCACTCGCGTGCGCTTGACTCGCGCAGCACCTCAAGCGTTGCTTCAGCGACCTTGCCGCTGAAGATGTCGCTCATGATGCCAACACGCTGCTCTTCGGCGAGCGAAGAGTCAGCCACGGCGATGCGCAGCGCACGGTTCTTGTCCAGCTGGTCCACAACAAGGAACAGCTCGGTGCCCACCTGGGCTGCGACGGATACGGACTCGCCTGCGTCGGCTTTGTCGCGGATGATCGCGTCCAGTTTCTCTGCGACGGCCGACTGTGCTTCGCGGCTAGCTGCTCTCATCGACGCCTCACTTTCCGGATGCCGAGCGTGCGGACACGGTGTCCAGCTGGCTCAAGAAACTGTCGATGGTGTTGGAACGGCGGGTGGAATCCGACAGTTCCTCGCCGAGGAGCTCCTCTGCGAGGTTGATGGAGTTCTGGCCGATCTCGTTGCGCAGCTCAGCAATGACCTGCTCACGGGAGGCCATCAGCTGCTTCTCACCAGCTTCGACAATGCGACGGGACTCAGTCTCAGCGTTGGCGCGTGCCTGTGCTTCGATTTCCTTGCCCTTTTCGCGGGCAGCTTCGCGGATCTCGTTAGCTTCGGCGCGTGCCTGTGCCAGCTGAGCGTTGTTCTTCTCCAGAGCAGCCTTTGCCTGTGCCTGAGCGGACTCAGCCCGCTCGATACCGCCCTTGATCCTGTCTTCGCGCTCAGCCAGAACTTCCTGGAACTTCGGCAGAACGAATTTCCAGAAGAGGATGAAGACGACAATGAAGACGACGAGGGACCAGACGATGTCGTACGGCGCGGGGAGCAGAATGCTCGGAGAAGCACCAGCGGGATCTCCCTCGAGGTTCAGCTTCTCGCCGCCCTCAGCCGCAAGTAGGTGAATGACGTTCGTCATTGGTTACTCCTGATCTAAAAGGTCTTACAAACTTCTTTTGTGCGAAGTGTTCTTTTAGAACAGGAAGCCGGCGACCAGGCCGATCAGGGCCAGTGCCTCGACGAAGGCGATACCCAGGAACATCGTGGTGCGCAGCTGGCCAGCCATCTCCGGCTGACGTGCCATGCCCTCGACGGTCTTGCCGACGAGGATGCCAATGCCGAGGCCCGGACCGATGGTGGCAATGCCGTAGCCGATGGTGCCGAGACCGGTCACGGTCTGCTCGGTTGCCTGGGCGAGGATGATGTCGTTCATGGAAAGTCGTTCCCTTTCTTGATGTCCGGCCCGTTGCTGGCCCGGACGGTGACGAAATGTGTGGGGTTATTCAGTTGGCCTGTCAGTCAGTTCGCGCCTGACTAGTGCGAATCTGCGTGCAGCGACAGCTCGATGTACACCGCGACCAGAAGGGCGAAGATGTACGCCTGCAGGAAGATGATGATCAGCTCGTACAGGGTGAACAACAGCGCTGCGATCACAGTCAGACCACTCACTGCCGTCCATGCGTTGAGCTGCCAGAAGAAGAAGTTCGTGGCGGAGTACAACAGGACGAGAATGATGTGGCCCGCAAGGAAGTTCGCCATGAGACGAAGAGCCAGCGTGACCGGACGCAGAATGAACGTCGAGAAGAACTCGATCGGCACCACCAGAAGGTGAAGAGCCGGCGGCAAGTTCGGAATCACAAGGGAGTGCTTCACGTACTTGCCAAAGCCGTGGCGGGCGGCACCCGCGTAGATCATGGCGATGTATCCCACCAGCGCCAGCACAATCGGCATGCCAATGCGAGAGTTCGGCGAGATGTTCAACCCCGGAATGATCGTGGCTACGTTCATGAATAGGACCGTGAAGAAGATGGTGGCGATAACCGGCAGGAACCGCTTCCCCTCCTTCTTGCCCAAGATGTCTTCGGCGATTTGCACGCGGACGAAGTCCACGGCGATCTCACCAAGGTTTTGCAGGCCCGACGGAACCAATTTGGGGTTCCGGAAGGCGACAGCAAAAAGGACCACAAGCACGAGCGCCATCAGAAGACGGACGATCATGATGCGGTCCAGCGCGAACCAACCACCGAGGAAGTTTTCCCCGATGATGTGTAGGCCCTCATTGTATGTTTGCCCCGGGAAAAATTCTGGGCCAAGTTCAGGCGCGTGGAAGCTACCCTTCATGGCCAAAGTTGTAACGCTCAGCGTTCTCTCCCGTTCTCGGGCCGCGAACCTGTCGGGATTCGCGGTGCGATGGACGTCTTGAAGTTCTGCCTACCGCGGCGGACTCCGTCGCACATCAGCTACCGCGGGACAGGGGTGAGACCCGCGATTAGCCTATCAGCAGGACCCCCAAAACGTGCATGTTGGGGGGAGGTAGTCTTCGCCGATTTACCTGCTGGCTCACAGCCGTCACATTATGGCAGGTGTAGGCGATTTTCATGCGCCTGTTACCTCAGTCACAGACGGAGCACAGGGGGCAGAACAGCTCCCCCGCGCGCTTGTCGACGCCCCGTGCGTCACCCCACATACGTCACGTTCGTAGTCATCACGCCCCATACTTCGGTGGCGAGAACGACAATGAGCGCGAGGATGACAGTCACACCGAGCGCGGCAGTGTCATAGAAGTCCATGGTGCGCAGCCACATGAGCGCCAGGATCAAGACGATGAGCTTGACCAACCAGCTGCCCAGGACGACCGCCATGGTTGTTGAGGGGGATGTACCCGACGTCGCCAGAACTGACGCGACGGTCAATAGGACGAACCCGCCGCCGATCGCCGCACCGATGAGCACGCCCCAAATGCCCGGCAGGTCCCGGATGCTCCCCCAGATCGCCAGCGAGATGACGGTCATGACAAGTAGCGCCCATCCGCCTGCTTTGAAAGCACGGATGAGCGGGCGGCGGTGGTCCTGGAACTCAGAAATATCGTTCACGGCGTGGCCGGATGTTCGGGCGTCGGAAGTGTTCACGGACCCTGATATTACAGAAG
Organism: Corynebacterium sp. CCUG 71335; assembly: GCF_024454075.1. Classification (NCBI taxonomy): domain Bacteria; kingdom Bacillati; phylum Actinomycetota; class Actinomycetes; order Mycobacteriales; family Corynebacteriaceae; genus Corynebacterium; species Corynebacterium sp. CCUG 71335. The sequence goes on along the minus strand of NZ_JAGPYY010000003.1, from coordinate 31,024 downwards.
GCCCAGGTGCTTCTCGACGCTCCGCTGCTAACCCCAGATAATCGGCTCCACGGTATTACCGGCATCGGCAACACCGGGAAGACCGTAGTCGAACGGGTACATCAACGTCGCCGGCCGCGCTGCATCTTTGCGGCCCAGTTCGACGGCGGCTACAGCAGCGCGCGCGTATGGGTAGTTCATAACCAAACCCGCTTGGGCCACCGGCACCCGCGATGCCGGGGGGATGCCGCAAGCGTCGTCCGCACCGCCGACAAGTCGCATTGTCGTTTCGCCTTCGGTGGTGCCGGGCAACAGTTCCGGGGGCACTACAGCCGCCCCGCTGATGTCACCCACTCCGGGGACGACATCATCGCGACCAGAAGCCTTGGCGACCGCGCCGAGGTACGCAATGTCGTAGGCGAAGCACACGTACTCCTTGTTGCCTTCGGCGGCCGTGGCCGGGGCCAGTGCGACCTGCTCAGGGGCAAGGTCAATTCCCTGGTACGGGGTCACGGACCAGACCAGCAGACGGCCTTCAGCATCAGCGCTCGCAACAATCGCGGGCTCACCGAAGGGCAATTCTGTCCCCGGTGGAGTCAGTCTCGTTTCCACACCGTTCGGGTAAAGAACCTCGGGGATCTTTGGCGCGGGCTCGTTCGACTGCTCAGCGCCGTCATTCAGCTCACCATCGTTGTCGACAGGGCTTTCCTCAGATTGAGCTTCCCCACTCTTGCTACCGATGGGCTTCAGCGATTCTTTTCCGTCTCGCGGGGTCATAGGCTCCGGGTGTGCCCCGCTGCTACAGGCGGCAGCACTTAGCCCCACCCCGACGGCGGTGATCACCGAGAGGATAGCTCGTTGCGCCACGTGTCGTACGCGGCCCACTTTTTTAGTTTTCTTCATGTCTGGGGTACCTCATTGTTGAAGGTTTATTCTCTAGGGTTGCTTTGCTCCGCATCTGTTGGGGTGTGGGTGTTCTCACCTGTATCAGCCGGCGCCGCAGTGGAGCGGTCTTCGCTGACTGGCGCATTCTTCGGCACCAGCCGCTTACTCACGCCCTTGCACGTCTTAGCGATGATGCGCTCCAAGGGCCCCTGGCCGAATGCAAGATGCCAGAAGCTGGCGAAGATGAGGAAGAATATTACTTGACCCAGGAACCATTCCGTCCAGTAGGCCTTGATCGAGTCGGTGAAGTAGGCGAATGAGACCAGGTGGGTGACATAAATGGTCAGCGTCATCGATCCAGCCGCGATCAGCGGGAACAGCACGTGGCGCAGTGCCTGCGAGATAACCAACGTGAGCCCGAGGAACAGCACCGCGAAGCCGAGTGATTTCACCAGCGAGAAAGGCGTGTTCGTGTGCGGGCCGTCAATGGCTAGCCACCATAACGTGTCGGTAGGAAGATGCTTCGAGGGACCGTAATCGATCGTGTCGATGATGTCTTCCGCGTCATAACCGTCGGTGTAGTAGTAGAGCGCCTCAAAGCCGCCAAGGTAGTCGATGAGAAACCACGACGTGATCGAACCAATGGCGATGAGCACAAGGCCCCAGAGAATGAGCCGCGCCTCAGTCAGCAACCAGCGCAGGTTCATCCGTCCTAGCGCCATGCCGACGCAGATGTAGGCCATCCACGTGATCACGGGATAAGTGCCTCCGGCAAGGAGTGTCAGAAGGGTTTCTACTGGCTGCGTGAACAAGGACGTGAAGTTCGGGTTTGCGGGGCCCTTGTAATCAACGAAGGAGTTCAACGCGAAAATCGCGAGCGGCCCGAGAACGATGAAGCCTCCGGCGGTGATCAAGAGACTGCGGATCCGCATCCCGGTGAGCAACACCGCTACCAAGAACATCAGACCGTAGTACGGCAAGATGTTGAAGACACGCAGGGGCAGCTCGCTGATGGCCAAGCCCAACAGCAAGATCAGGATCGCACGGGTAACAAGGGAAACCCTGCTACGCGTCATCCGCCGGCCCTGATGCGGGTTATTCGCGCCAGTAATCAGCGCTACGGAGATTCCCGCCAAGAGAGCGAACAGCGCAGCGGCATTACCCGCTAGGAGCTGCCAGACCACGGTCGGCCGCCCCGTATAGGGGCTGTACGCGGGCAGAATGTGCACCGCGATCATGCCAAGCAGCGCGAACCCGCGCGCGACATCGAGGCCGACGATGCGCTTCGGGTTGCCACTGGGCCCGAACGCCCGATCAGAGGTCCAACGTACCCTGGACGGCCCCAAAACTTCGGGGCTCGGACCATCCTCCGGTGGAGGTAGCGTCTCCTTTTGTCCATCCCAAATGGGCCGGACTCCCGCTGGTCCTGGGGTGGGGCGAGCTACGGATTCCTCAGTTGAGGGATTCACTGATGATGACATACTGCTGTTTTCCTACTTCATCAACTGCATCAAACGGCGGAATAGTGCGCATCTGAGAGAGTGGCCTTGCCTGATTGATCGTCTGCCGGCGCTTCGTCTGCTGGCGCTTCTACGTGCGCGACCGGGTTGCCGGACCAGACAGTATCCGCGGGGATACCGTCGTTGCGCAAGACCAGGGAGCCCGGTTCGATCGTCGTTCGATCGCCTAGGGACGATCCTGGCAACATGAAGCTGTTCGGGCCGAGGGTGGCTCCCATGCCCAACTCGACGGTCTCCAAGGCCATCACTCTGTCGTGGAACAGGTGGGTCTGCAACACGGTTCCGCGGTTGACCGTGGAACGGTCGCCGAGCCTAATCAAGTCGAATTCAGGCAGCCACCACGATTCACACCAAACGTGCTTGCCAATATGGCAGCCCATCATGCGCAGCCACCAGTTGTGCATAGGGGAATCCAGCGACATCCGGATCAAAGACGGGATAGCAAGCAGCTCGGCGAAGTTGTCGACGAGCTCGCCGCGCCACACGAATGTGGAGAACAGCGTGTGGTCGCCTGGTTTGAACCGTCCGACCAGCAGCCACTTCGCAACAATGGGAACAATACTTGCAATGATTCCGGCGGCGAGCACAACCGGGAACACCCACAACAAGACGGCGTTGAATCCAGCCTGACCCATGCCTGCACGCATGTAGATCTCGGTGAGCACCCACACGATGAACAGATCGAGGTGCGCCGTCACCATGATCGGCACGATGCGGAACGCCTCGACGACTGCGCGGGCCACCTTGAGATAACGCGGTGGCTTGAACGTGTGAGCCACGTCGGCTTCGACGTGGGCGCGGGGAATCTCACGGATGGAACGTCCGAGCCACGAGGTGCCTCGGCCCGGCCGGTAAGGGGAAGAAGACAACACTGCGATGAGGGCGTCTTCGGGAAGATCGTGATCAGCACCGACAATTCCGGAATTACCGACGAAGGAGCCGTCACTCACCACCGTCGTTCCGAGGTGCACCCATCCGTTGCCTTGTCGTGCAGCACTGCACAGTGAGTGGTCCGCAAGGAAGCATCGGTCGCCGATGGAGGTCAGGTGCGGAATGGTCTCGACGGTTGAGATCTCGGTGTCCTCGCCAACACGAGCACCAAGGATGCGCAGGAATGCCGGGGTCAACCACCCTGCGTACATGAAGTAGGTGGAGGTCAATGTCTTCTGCAGGAGAGTGTGGGTCATCCACACCGCCCAGCCAGTAGTGCTTCGCTGCGGGAAGTACCCGGGCTGGATGAACACAGAGCAGAACCGCACACTGAGCACGACCAAAGCGAGCCATGTCACCATGACCAGAAGAATGAAGACTGGTGTCCATGCTGCGAGAATCGGAAACACATCTTGGTACCGGTCGCGGGACCACACTGTCGGATAGATCAGCAAGATGCCAGGCAGACTTGCCAAAACGGGCAGTAGCGTCATCCACGCCATTCCTGCACCGAAGTAGATACCGCGCTCGAAACGGTTCACCAGTGTCACAGAGCCGCGGCGTGCAGCTTCCTCCGGAGAAAGCTCCGGCCACGTCAATCCGGCTTCGCCGCGGTCTGCCAGTGGTGATCCACCGTAAAGGCGACCCGGAGCGACCTCACCGGAAACACACGAGCCCGAGAGGATTTCGGCGTTGGCGCCGATGCGGGAGTTAGGCGTGACAAAGGTGCGAAGGCCGACACGGACCCCATCTTCGATATCGATGCTGCCAAGGATGAACGTGTCCCCTTCAATCCAGTGGCCCAAGATATCGACCTCTTGTTCCAGCGACACTCGGTCGCCGATTGTGGCCAAACCGGTGACAGGAGGCATGGTCGCCAGTTCTCCGTCGCGTCCGACCGAATTACCCAAGAGACGGAAGAACAGTGGAGCCATCGGGGTGCCCAGAAGTGTCTCGAGCTTCAAGTACGTGACGTACCGCTCAGCAGCCCACACTCGCATGTGAGTCCACCCGCCGCGGAGATACTCACCTGGTCGAATACCGATGGTGAGCAAACGTGAAACAAGCGTGGCTTGTGCCATCTTGCCGGGTAGCGAGAACAGGACGATCCAGCCAATGAGCAGCGGCCAGAAAGGAAGTGCCGGGACCCACGGGGCATCCAGGAATACGTCGAGGGCCCATACGACCAGTAACGCACCGACCACGTAGCGCGCCGCGTTGACAAGGTAGATTCCGCACACCCAAAGGAACTGGAAGATGCCCGTCCACCAAGGAATCTTCTTCGGCGTCGGCCGAGGTTCCAGCGTCGCATTCAAGGTCTCAAGGTAGGCGGCCATGTCCTCGAGAGTCGGGTTGTCGTACAACGCGCCGATATCGAGTGCCGGGTAGTCCGCACGCAAGTCGACGGCGAGCTTGGCCAATGCGACCGACGACCCGCCATTCTCAAAGAAGTTGGCATCTGCTTCGAGCGGAACAGGACCCAGCTGGTCTGCCCACTTGCCTGCGAGCCAGTGCAGCTCAGGGGACAATCCAGCGGTCACTTCTCCGGAGTCTGGCAGCGGCCATGGCAAGGCACCCCTGTCCACCTTTCCCGACGTTTTCATCGGGAGCGAATCCATGACGCAGATCGACGGTGCGATGCCGCCCGGCAGCACTGTGGAAAGGTGAGCGCGAACCTCCTGGAGGTCAAGCTCACCCTCAGCAACGACGTAGCCGACGATGATGTCCGATCCGGCCGCAGTAGTCTTTTTCGCGGCCGCAGCAGCCGAAATGCCCGGCGTGCTGGCCAGGGCTCGGTCAATCTCACCGAGCTCCATTCGTCGACCACCGAACTTGATCTGATCATCGGTGCGCCCGGCGAAGATCAATCCGTCTCGCTCGGCGACGACAAGATCTCCTGTGCGGTACGCACGGTCCCACCCAAGGGCAGGGATGGGAGCATACTTCTCTGCGTCCTTAGCAGGGTCGAGGTACCTACCAAGGCCGACTCCCGCGACAACCAGCTCGCCCGATTGTCCCCACTCGACCGGCTGCTCGGTCTCAGGATCGATCACCGCGAGTTCCCAGCCGGGTGTAGCTCGGCCGATGCGGACCGGTTCATCGTTTTCAAGTCGTTCCATCTTGTGGCCCGAACAGATGACTGTCGTTTCGGTCGGCCCGTAGGTGTTCCACAATTCCCGCCCAGGCGCGACAAGGCGGTTCACAAGTTCCTTGGGTAGTGCCTCTCCACCGAAAATGAGAAGGCGTACTGCGCTTAGGGACTCGGTGGGCCAGAAAGACGCGAGCGTAGGCACAGTAGACACCGCAGTGATTTCGTGCTCAGTGATCCACTGCCCCAGGGCGTCTGCCGAGCGGACAATGTCGCGCGGAGCAGCGACCAGGGTCGCACCGTAGCGCCATGCCAGCCACATTTCCTCGCACGAGGCGTCGAAGGCAACGGACAGTCCGGCCATGACGCGGTCTTGCGGTCCAAGCGGAGCATCCACAAGGTACATCCGGGCTTCTGCGTCAACCAGGGCAGCTGCAGAGCGGTGGCTCACCGCAACGCCTTTCGGTTTACCGGTGGAACCGGAGGTGAAGATGATCCATGCGTCATCGCTGAGACCCGGGCGTCCGGGTTCTACCTGTGCGCCGACTTCACGGTGCATGGTGAGCATCAGGCGCGCGCCGTACACCGCCGCAACATTGGCTTCTTCCCACACAGTCGTGGCGCGTGAATCTGGGTCATCCCAGTCCACAGGCACGTAAGCAGCCCCGGCACAAATGGTTGCCAGAATTGCCACGTAGAGGTCGGTCGTTCCCGACGGCACGCGGATTCCAATTCGATCACCGACACCGATTCCGTAGCTTGCAAGAATCTCGACCTGTTCATCGATTCGCTCGGCAAGCTCCCGGTATGTCAGCGTTCCATCTGAACCGGACAGTGCCGGGGCATCTGGAAACTGATTGACAGTTTCCATAAAGATGTCGACCAATGTCCTGGGTTCAGGGACTTCCTCGACACCGTAGATAGCTAGTGACGGATCATCGAACTCGTCCGATGTCCGATTGTCCTCTGTATGCACCGCAAACCTCCTAGTGCAAGTTTCGATCGGCAGCAGTAGGCATCACAGTTGACTTCAAGCTAGGAAACGCTGAACCGTAACGGATGACTGCTACCTGATACATCAATTATTCAGCTCTTAGACTTCATTTAAGGAGTGCCTATTAAAGCAGTTTAATGTTGCGTTTATCAACTCATTGAGCATCGAGGGACCTTGCATGTCCACAAGATACCTCCAAATCATTAAAACTGCTTGGAAGAACCTTAGGCGAATGCCAGTTATTGATAAGATGCAGGTCCCTCGGGCGCACTATCCCTCAGATTGCGGGCCGATCTTTCCTCGCATCCACGGCACTGAGGTCGCCGCGATTGCTAGCAGGAGCGCGATTGCCGTGAATGCCGCCGCGTAGCGCGCAGGCACGATGGAGAAGCTCACGGTACCGAACGCGATAGCAGTCACCCACATATACAGGACAAGAACAGTGCGCCGGTGGGTGTGGCCGAGGGCGAGGAGTCGGTGGTGAATGTGCTGCCGGTCCGCCGAGAAAGGGCTCTTCCCTTGAGATACGCGGCGGATCACGGCCATGACTAGGTCGATGACAGGTAGCGCAATCGCGGCCACGACGACAATGAACGGGCTGATCAGTGCCACGAAGTCCGCGGTGCCATACAGAGACATGTTGATCTTGCCGGACGCAGAGATCGACGCTGCCGCCAACAGCAGGCCGATGAGCATTGCTCCGGTGTCCCCCATGAAGATCCGGGCAGGTTCAAAGTTGTGCGGAAGAATGCCGCCGCAGATGCCCACGAGACCGGCACAGATGATTGCCGGCGGGTATGCGGACACGGCGCCGCCTTGGTCGTGCAGGACAGTCAAGGAGAACACCAGAATCGCTGCCCCGGCGATGAGCCCCAGCCCAGCGGAGAGGCCGTCGATGCCGTCGACGAAGTTGAAGGCATTGATCAAAGTCACAGTGATTAGCGTGGACACAATGATGCCTTGCGTCTGGTCGAGGATGAGCGTGGTCCCACCGTCGAAAGGCAAGTAGATGACATTGAACGACAGCCCCAATACCGCCATGGTCACGGCGGCGAGCACCTGGCCGGCGAACTTCGGCAAAGCCGCGAGCTCGTATAGGTCATCGATGACGCCTACCACGACGATGAGGAATGCGCCGATGACCACAGCCGTCATCTCCGGCGTGACCGGAGCGAATCCGCGGGTCAGAGCTGGCAGCTGCATGGCCAGGAATACCGCGGACAAGAAACCGGTGAACATCGCCACTCCCCCGAGGCTCGGAGTGGGTTGGGTATGCACGTCGCGCTCGCGGATCTCGGCCACTCGTCCGGTGCGCACGAGCATGGAGCGCACGGGGCCTGTAGCCAGGTAGGTGATCACCGCGGCCACGAGGATCACCAGACCCAGCTCGCGGAGCGGGACGCCAGCGCCTGACATTTAGCGGTCTTTCCGCCGGAGTTGTTCAGGCGTCATTCCCAGAACCCCGCCGATGCGTTCCGGCGAGATCGCGCCTTCGCGCAGAATGATTGGGCTCGGCCCTGAGATGTCGATGATGGTGGACGGCTCCCCCACCTCTGCCTTGCCGCCGTCCAAGTAGACCTGAACAGCTTCGCCGAACTGGTTGCGCGCACCCAGCGCTGTCACGGGCGGTGCTTCACCGGAAATGTTCGCACTGGACACCGCCATGGGGCCGGTCTCGCGCAGCAACTCAATTGCGACTGGTTGAAGCGGCATGCGCAGCAGCACAGTGCCGCGCGTGTCGCCCAGGTTCCACGGCAAGGAGGGCGCTTCCGGCACAACGATGGATAGGCCACCGGGCCAGAAAGCTTCCACAAGGGTCTTCGCGGTGTCGGTGAACTCGCGCACGAGGCCCTGAATCGTGGTCCACGACCCGACGAGCACAGGCACCGGCATGTCCGGTCCGCGGCGCTTGGTGGCCAGCAGTTTCGCGCAGGCATCCGGGTTGAAGGCGTCGGCACCGATGCCGTAGACCGTGTCGGTAGGAATGACCACGCACTGCCCCGCGCGCACAGCGTTCGTCGCGGCCTCAATGCCTTCCTTCCGGCCCTGCGGGTCGAGGCAGTCGTAGACTCTGCTCGGCATGTGCGAATCCCTTCTAGTCGATTTCTCGTAGTTTACTCGCCGTGACAAACCGATCCCTGCCGGTTAAGTCCGCAAGGTTCTCGACGCGCTCAAACGCCCCGTGCTTATCGACGAGCTCACGCGTGCGGCCCGCCGTCGAGTCGTCATGCTCAATCCCGAGCTTTCCCCCCGGTGCCAATAAACGCGCCGCCACGGGGATGAGACCCCGGATAGCGTCCATTCCGTCAGCACCAGAGAAGACGGCTTCAGGAGGGTCGTGATAGATCTCCGGCTGCAAAGCGCCGGACTCTTCGATTTCAAACGGCACGTACGGCGGGTTCGCCACCACAAGGCCGACCTTGCCGGAGTACCCCTCCAGCAAGTGCGGGTCGGTCATGTCACCGGAGATGATCTGGATCTCAGCACCGCGACCACCATGCTCGTCTGCGTTGACTCGGGCAGCCGCAAGCGCTACGGGAGACTTCTCCACTCCGATGACCAAATCCGCATCGACACGTTGCGCAATATAGATTGCCAACGCACCCGAGCCGGTACCTAAATCTACGACGACCGGCTGAAAATCAGGGGCGTCAATCTCATCGTCGGAGAGACTGTCGAGGTACTCCGCGAACGCCGCCACCGCCCATTCGGCGAGGACTTCAGTTTCAGGCCGCGGAATGAACACCCCTGGGCCCACTTTCAGATCATGGATCCCGAACGGTGCGGTGCCGATGATGTGCTGCAGCGGCTCACGTTTCTCTCGGCGCGAAACGGCTTCCTCGAATCGGGCGAAGAACCCGTCGAGGATCTCCGTGGGAGAGGTGAATGGTAAGGAGATGTGGCTGGATACGTCGAGAAGCGATGCGGCAATGAACCGCGCATCGTAGGACGGCGACGCGACCCCTGCCTCGGTGAACCTGCGCTCAGCTGCCGACACTGCATTGGCGAGCTCTGACGAGTTCCAGCGCACCTTGCGTCTCCTTACTGCTCTGCTTCGAGGCGCTCCTGGCGCTCGTGGGTCTGCAGCGCGGTGATGATGTCGTCCATATTGCCGTCGAGCACCGCGTCCAAGTTGTTCGACTTGTAGTTGATGCGGTGGTCCGAGATGCGGTTCTCCGGCCAGTTGTAGGTGCGTATGCGCTCAGACCGGTCCATGGTGCGGACCTGGGATGCGCGACCTTCTGCCGCCTCAGCTTCCGCCTTCTCACGCTCAAGCTGATCCAAACGGGCCTGGAGCACCTGCATCGCGCGAGCGCGGTTCTGGATCTGGGAACGCTCCTTCTGGCACGTCACCACAATGCCCGTGGGCAGGTGGGTGATGCGCACAGCGGAGTCAGTCGTGTTGACTCCCTGGCCGCCCTTACCGGAAGAACGGTAAACGTCAACGCGGAGGTCCTTCTCGTCGATGTCGACGGCTTCGACCTCTTCCGGCTCCGGGTACACCAGCACGCCGGCTGCCGACGTCTGAATGCGTCCCTGCGACTCCGTCACCGGAATACGCTGCACGCGGTGGACACCGCCTTCGAACTTCAGCATCGACCATGCACCGTCGCGGGAGGGGTTCTTCGCCTTCACGGCGACAGTCATGTCTTTGACGCCGCCGAGATCGGACTCGGACAGGTCTAAAACGTCCCAGGACAAACCAGCTTTCTCCGCGTACTTCTGGTACATGCGCGCCAGATCGCCAGCGAACAACGCGGCTTCCTCGCCGCCGGCGCCGGCCTTGATCTCCATGATCACGTCATCGGCGTCATGCTCGTCGCGGGGCGCGAGCAGATCAGCCAGCTCCTCTTCGAGGCGGACAATCTCGCCCTCAAGACGCGTGGCCTCCTCGGCGAACTCCTTGTCCTCGGCCGCCATCTCTTGAGCTGCCTCAAGGTCCTCGCGGGCCTGCGTCAGCTCGTTATTGACGTTGATAATCGGCTGGAGCTGCGCGTAGCGCTTCGACAGCTTGCGGAAGAGATCCTGGTCGCCGACAACCTCCGGGTCACCCATTTGGGCCTGGATGCCCTGGTATTCGGAAACGTAGTCGTCGACAAGCGAAACCTGCGTGTTAGCTGCCATTTACTGGTACTCCTCGGTTTCCGTGTCGGCGGCCATCGGCGCGGACTGCGCCACGCCGACGAGGAACTCGCCGTTGTTCTTCGTCTTCTTCAGCTGCTTGATCATAAGGTCGATCGCCGCTTGCGGGTCCAGCGCAGAAAGAATGCGGCGCAGCTTGTGCATGACGCGCGCTTCCTCCGGTGCGAGCAGCAGCTCGTCCTTGCGGGTGCCGGACGGGTTGACATCGACCGCTGGGAACACGCGGCGCTCGGCGATCTTGCGGTCGAGCTTGAGCTCAGCGTTGCCGGTGCCCTTGAACTCCTCGAAGATCACGGTGTCACCAGCGGACCCGGTCTCCACCATGGCGGTAGCGATGATGGTCAGCGATCCGCCGTCCTCGATGTTGCGCGCTGCACCCAGGAACCGCTTCGGCGGGTAGAGCGCGTTGGAGTCCACACCACCAGAGAGGATGCGGCCCGACGCCGGCGACGAGTTGTTGTACGCGCGGCCCAGGCGGGTGATGGAATCCAGCAGGACCACAACGTCCTGGCCCATCTCCACCAGGCGCTTTGCACGCTCGATGGCCAGCTCGGCGACAGCGGTGTGCTCGCTTGGCGGACGGTCGAAGGTCGATGCGATGACCTCGCCCTTGACGGAGCGTTGCATGTCCGTGACTTCCTCCGGGCGCTCATCCACAAGCACGACCATGAGGTAGCACTCCGGGTTGTTGTGCGCGATCGCGTTCGCGATGTTCTGCAGAATCGTCGTCTTACCGGCCTTCGGCGGGGACACGATCAAGGCGCGCTGCCCCTTACCAATCGGCATGACCAGGTCGATCACGCGGGTGGTCAGGATATTCGGCTCCGTCTCAAGGCGCAGACGCTGGTTCGGGTACAGCGGGGTGAGCTTGTGGAACTCAGCACGCTGCTTCGCGTCGTCCACTTTCATCCCGTTGACCGTGTCCACGCGCACCAGCTGGTTGTAGCGCTGACGGTTACGGCCAGAACCGTGCGTGTGGCCTTGGCCGTTAGCCCGGACCTGACCGATCACAGCGTCGCCCGAGCGCAGGCCGCAGCGGCGGACCAGGTTGTTGTTGATGAAGACATCAGCCTGGCTAGCGCGGTAACCCGTGGTGCGGACAAACGCGGCATTGTTGTCGACGATGTCGACGATACCCGCGATCTCCTGCAGATCCTCCGGATCGAAGTCCTGGTTGTTGTTGCCGCCGCCCTGGTTGTTGTTACCGTCGCGGTTTCGGCGGTTCCGGCGGTTGCGGCGGCCCCGGCGGCCGCCACCCTCACCGTCGCGGTTGTTATCGCGGTTATTGTTCTGGCGGTTGTTGCCGCCCTGATTGTCACGGTTGTCACGGTTGTCACGGTTGTCACGATTGTCGCGGTTATCACCGTTGTCGCGGTTGTCACGCTGGCCGTGATCGTCGGACTGCTGCTCGTCCTGCTGGTCGTTGCGGTCGCCGCGCTGCTCGGCACGGTGCTCGTGCTTGGCGCGGTTGCGGCGTGCACGGCGCGCTGCGGAGCGGGACTCGTAGCGCTGCTCATCGGAATCTGCGCCATCGTTGTCAGAACCAGACTTCTCGGAGCCAGACTTCTCCCCCTGCTCCGGGTTGTTCTGCTCGTTCTGCTCGTTCCGCCCGGTCGGCTGCTCACCGGATGCCTCTGCGGCTGCCTGCTCGGAAGCGCGCTGCTTGGCGCGCTGCGGCACGGTGCCGGTGGTGATGGCTTCAATCAGTTCGCCCTTGCGCAGGGCGGAGGTCCCCCGAAGGCCTTTGTCAGCAGCGATCTTGCGTAGCTCAGGCAGCTTCAGCGAAGCAAGGTCTTGGCGGTCCTGGCCCGCTGCGTTGTCCGTATCGGTCACGGATGTCCTTTCGTCTTATTGTTCACCGCGTCGCATCACGCGGTGTGGACGTGGCTCGTTTTTCCGGGGGCTTCAAACGTCGATAAGCATTTGAAGGCGCACTTTGAAGTGACAGCCCAGAAAAGGATTGATCGGACGCACGGCCAAAAATGGCGGTATGGGGAGCGCAGAAAATGCCGCTCGGGTCGCGATCTGCCGTTTAGTGTAACCCACGCCCACCACAATCGGGCAACGTGGTCGCGCTAGAGTGTACAACATGCTCTCCACGATGCAGGAAGTGCCTTTTTCCATCGGACGGATCCTCGACTTTGGAGCGTCCGTGCATGGTGGCACCAAGGTGACCACATGGCGCTCAGGCGAAGCGGAGGAAACGACCTTCGAGCTCATTGGAGCGCGCGCCGCTGCGTTCGCACACGCGTTGGAAGACAAGCTGGGCATTGACGGGGATCAGCGCGTAGGCACGCTGATGTACAACTGCGCAGAGCACCTCGAAGTGATGTACTCCGTTGCCGCGAAGGGCTCGGTGTTCGTGCCGCTCAACCTGCAACTTCTAGAAGATCAAATCGCCTACATCATCAACCACTCCGAGATGGAAGTCATCGTCGCCGACCCGCGGTTGGCAGGCAAGTTGGAGCGCATTTTGCCGTCGTGCCCGACGGTGCGCGCGGTCTGCTTCACCGGCTTGGGCGACATCCCCGAACTCGACGGGGTCGAGGTGCACGCATACGAGGCGCTTCTCGACGGCTCGTCCACCATCTACACCTGGCCCTCCCTCCCCGAGAACACCGCGGCAGCTATTTGCTATTCGACGGCGACATCGGGCGCCCCGAAAGGCATCGCCTACTCGCACCGTTCTATCTGGTTGACTGCTACCAGTCTTCGGTCGACCGACTCGATGGGGATCGCGAACGGTGAGTCCTTCCTATGCTGCATCCCGATCTACCACGTACTCAGCTGGAGCGTGCCGTTCACCGCGTTCCTGGCCGGCACTCCCCTGGTCTTGCCTGACTCGGACGTGTCCGCGCCGACATTGGCGAAGCTCATCGCCGGCACCCACCCGCGTGTCGCCCACGGCGTGCCCACCCTGTGGATCCAGCTCATGGTCCACTACCTGCACAACCCGCCGGAGCGCATGTCCTTGACTGAGCTCTTCGTGGGCGGCTCCCCTGCCCCGCCCGCGCTGATCAAGGTGTGGGAGGAGCGCTACGGTGTGGACGTCATCCACGTCTGGGGCATGACCGAAACCTCCACTGTGGGCACGGTAGCCCGCCCACCGTCAGGCGTCGGTGGCGAGCGCCGCTGGGCCTACCGCATCTCCCAAGGCCGGTTCGCCCCCTGGCTGGAATACCGAGTGGTCAACGAAGGAAAGATCGTTTCCCGCACCGACCGCAACAACGGTGAAATCCAGGTCCGCGGCAACATGGTCGCCGCCTCCTACTACCAGCCCGCCAACCCGGAGGCGCTCGAGCGGGCACAGTCCTTCCGCGGTAAAGACGCCAACGACGATGAGGAGCACTTTACCGCGGACGGCTGGATGCGCACCGGTGACGTGGGCACGGTGACCTCCGACGGATTCATGACGCTCTATGACCGCTCCCGCGACGTCATCCGCTCCGGCGGCGAGTGGATCTACTCCGCCCAGTTGGAAAACCTCATCATGGAGGCCGACGAAGTCGTCGAGTGCGCCGTCATCGGCTACCCCGACAAGAAATGGGGCGAGCGCCCCTTGGCAGTGACAGTCCTGCACGCCGACGTGACCCCGTCCGTCGACTTGGCCAAGAAGCTTCGCAAGGAACTCCACCAAGAGCTGCCGACGTGGATGGCGCCGGAGTACTGGACGTTCGTGGGCTCCATCGACAAAACCTCGGTGGGCAAATTCGACAAGGTGGATCTACGCGGCCACCTCTCACGTGACGAATTCGACATTATCGCTCTACCTGGGCCGGGAACCCGCAGTGCCGAAAGTACTGAACAATCCGAAAACACGACCTTATAAATCTGCGTAGCCTGGAGGCATGGCTACAACACCGGATATTTTCTCCAGCCCATCCCGCTACATCCAAGGCAAAGGTGCCATCCACGAACTGGGCACCCACCTGAAAAAGCTCGGCGATAACCCGCTGCTCGTCTCTGACGACACGGTGTGGGGCATCGTCGAAAAGCAGCTCACCGACGGCTTCAAAGAAGCAGACCTGCCGCTGACCCGCGTCGGGTTCAAGCGTTTCGCCACCGCCAAGGCGGTCGACGAACTGACCGAAAAGATCAAAGAGAACAATCACGACATCATCGTCGGTGTCGGCGGCGGTTCCGCTATCGACGCCGCGAAGGCCGCCGGCTACCTGGCCGACATCAAGTGGGCATCCGTTCCCACCGCGGCATCTTCCGACGCACCGACCTCAACGCTGGCCGTGATCTACACCGAGGACGGCGCCTTCGACGAATACCGCTTCTACCCGAAGAACCCGGACCTCGTTCTCATCGATACCCAGATCGTTGCTGGCGCACCCGTGGAATTCCTCATCGCCGGCATCGGCGACGCACTGGCCACCTGGGTCGAGGCCCGCGCCGCCGCCCGCGGCAACGGCACCACCATGAACGGCGGCCACCCGACCCGCGCTGGTGGCGCATTGGCAAAACTGTGCTGGGACATTCTCTGGGAGCACTCTTTCGCAGCAATCGACTCCGTCAAAGCTGGCGTGGTCACCCCCGCCCTCGACGCAGTCGTCGAAGCCAACACCCTGCTCTCCGGCCTGGGCTTCGAGTCCGGCGGTCTCGCCGCAGCGCACGCCGTTCACGACGGCCTGACCGCGGCCGAGCAGACCCACGGTCTCACCCACGGCCAGAAAGTGAACGTGGGCACGTGCGCCCAGCTCATCATGGAGGGCGCTGACGCCGAGGAGATCGAAGACTTCATCGCCTTCACCACCAAGGTGGGCCTGCCGAACTCCCTGACCGAAGTCGGCCTCTCCCCCGACGACACCGAAGAGCTTAAGGCAGTGGCCAAGGCCGCCACCGCCGAGGACGAGACCATCCACAACATGCCATTCCCGGTCACCCCAGAACTGGTCGTTGATGCGCTCGTTTCCCTCGAGTCCATCTCCCGTCGCGTCCGCGAGGACCGCGGCCTGCCGGAGCCGGTCAAGTACGTGGCTGAGCACTAAAGCTGCTCGCCCCCGTTCATGGGTCGGGCATGAGTAAAGGGCCAAGGGCGTGATGCCCTCGGCCCTTTGGCATTCCCGGGTTTTTCGATCCGTGCACGAAGCGGTGCGGCCGGTGCGCGCGGCCGGTGCGGAAAAGTTGACAAACCGGATTTCCGCCTAGAACTGTCCACGCAGGTCAGAGAGTTGTTGGCCGTTTAGGCCGGATCGCGGATGTCAACTTTTCCGCAGCCTACGCGGACCCTGCGGGCCCACGCGGCCCTGCGCGCCTACACTCGGGAGAGCTCGGCCGTGACCGGCCCGGCGATCTCGAGGTCGAGGACGCGCAAACCGTCCGACTTCGCGGACTCGATAATTTTCGGGTCGATCGGGTCGCGGTGGAGCACCATAGCGGTCGGACCGGCGCCGGACAGGTACGCGGCGTAACCGCGGTTGCGCAGGCGGTTGACCCACTCAGCCGTGACCGGCAGAACGTCGGCGCGGTAGGGCTGGTGGAGACGGTCGCGGGTGCCTTCCCACAGCAGCTCCGGGTGGTGCTGGACTGCCACCGTCATCACGGCGGTACGCGAAACGTTGAAACGCGCATCCGTATGGGTGACATGCGACGGGAGCACTTTGCGCACCGCGTTTGTGGACGCGTGGAAGCTCGGGACCAGTGCAGTCGCCTTGATGTCCGGGTGGACCGGAAGCTGGACGGCGCGGTAGATGGGATGCGATACACCGTCGACGGGGATGTCGGTCCAGCTCACCACGGCCTGGCCCAACACACTGGCCGCGGCGTTATCCGGGTGGCCCTCAAACGAGGAACTCATCTGGACGATTTCCTCGGTGTCCAGCACGTCGCCGGCGAGAGTATTGGCGGCAACCACACCAGCCACAGCCGCCGAGGCAGACGAACCAAGCCCGCGCGACTGCGGAATATTGTTCGTGCAGGTCACCTTCAACCCGGGCGCGTCGACATCAGCGGCCTTCAACCCCTGGCGAATCGCCTTGACTACCAGGTGGGAGTTATCGCGGGGCAAGTCGTCTGCGCCTTCGCCGAAGATCTCCACCTCAAGGCCGGAGGAGGTGACTTCCACCTCGACGGTGTCGTAGATCCCCAAAGCCAAACCGAGTGTGTCAAAGCCGGGCCCCAGGTTCGCCGAGCTACCGGGCACGGTCACGCGAGCACGCAAGCCCACCTCAAGATCGGTGCTCATGACTACTCGGCAGCGTCGGCGTCGAGGCGGATGACGGAGTTGACGGCCTTGACGTCGTCAAGCGTGGCCAGTTCTTCGACGATCGCCGCAAGCTTGCGCTCAATCGACATGTGCGTGACGACGATCAGGCGCGACGCATCACCGTGCTCTTCCTGACGAACAGCCGAAATGGAAATGCCTGCATCAGCGAAGCGGCGAGAAATATCCGCAAGGACACCTGCGCGGTCCACGACCGACATGTCGATGTGGTAGCGCGTCGGCACATCGCCGAAGTCTGCGACCGGGTAGTGAGCGTAGGGGTTGTCCGCCGGGGCGCGGCCGCCGTGAATCTTGTTGCGGGCAGCGCCGACAAGGTCACCGAGCACAGCGGAAGCGGTGGGCGCGCCACCCGCGCCGTTACCGTAGAACATGAGACGGCCAGCGGCTTCGGCCTCAACGAAGACAGCGTTGTAGGACTTGTCGACGCTCGCCAGTGGGTGCTCGTTCGGCACCAGCGTCGGGTGGACGCGGGCGGCGACGGAAGTGGTGTTGCCGGCATCGTCGAAAAGCCGCTCGCAGATCGCCAGCAGCTTGATGGTGAAGCCGGCGTCCTTAGCTGCCTCGATGTCCTCGGCAGTGATGTTGGTGATGCCCTCCGCGTGCACGTCGTCGTAGGTCACGCGGGAGTGGAAGCCCATCGATGCCAAGATGGCGGCCTTAGAGGCGGCATCGTGGCCCTCGACGTCGGCGGTCGGGTCCGCCTCGGCGTACCCCAGGCGGGTGGCTTCCGCCAGTGCCTCGTCGTAGCTCATACCGGTCGACGCCATCGCGTCGAGGACGTAGTTGGTCGTGCCGTTGACAATGCCGGAGATGCGCTGGATCTGGTCGCCGGCGAGCGAACGGCGCAGCGTTCCCACGACGGGGATTGCGGCGGCAACGGCTGCTTCGTAGTAGAGGTCAACACCGGCCTCATTAGCGGCGTCGGAAAGCTCGTCGGCGTGCGCCGCGATGAGAGCCTTGTTCGCAGTGACCACGGACTTGCCGGCCTTGAGCGCGGCGAGAACGCACTGGCGCGGGTACTCGATGCCGCCAATGACCTCGACCACGACATCGATGTCGTCGCGGTCGATCAGCTCCAAGGCGTTGTCCGTGAGCGCGATGTCCGGGAAGAGATCGAGCACTTCGCGGCGCTTGCCCAAGTCAGACACAGCGACACCACGAACATCAATGGGGCCGCCGATGCGCTGCTCCAAATTGGAGGAGAACTCGCTAATCAGGCGGAGCACCTCAGTGCCCACCGTGCCCATTCCCAGAACAGCGACACCGACCGGCTGGCCGATGCCCTTGCCCGGGTAATTACCGTTGTGTCCCTCAGCGCTGTGAGTGGTCTGTGAAGTCATGGTTCTCGAGTCTACAAAACCTCTCGAGCGAGGATGTCCTCTACCGTCTCCCTACGCACCATCGGAGTGACTACGCCATCTTTGACGCTGACGACGGCCGGCCGGCCGAAGCAGTTGTAGTTCGATGCCATGGAATAGCAGTAGGCACCCGTCGCGGCGAGTGCGATGAGATCACCGCGGGCAATATCGTCCGGCCACAAGGCGTTATTGATGAGGATGTCGCCGGACTCGCAGTGCGCACCGACCATGCGGGTGGCCTGCGGAGTGCCGCCTGTGAGGCGGTTGACCACACGTGCGTCATAATCTGCGCCGTAAAGGGCGGTGCGGATGTTGTCGCTCATACCGCCGTCGACGGCGATGTAGCGGCGCGTCGCCTCATCAGTCACGTGCACGTCCTTGACCGTGCCCACCGAGTACACAGTCACAGCGGCGGGGCCGGCAATGGCGCGGCCCGGCTCAACGATGACCTCCGGCGGGGTGATGCCAAGCTCCTCCGCCTTCTCGGCTACGGCTTTGAGCAAGTCCTTCGCCACGTCATCAACGGCGAGCGGCTGCTCCTCGTTGGTGTAGGCGATGCCGTAACCGCCGCCGAGGTCGAGGTAGCCGAGCTCCAGGCCCAGCTCGCGGTAGATCTGCGCATACAGCCCCAGTACACGCGCGGCGGCGAGCTTGAATCCCTCCGCGTCAAACACCTGGGAACCGACGTGGCAGTGCAGACCGGTCAGCCGGACGTTGTCCGCCTCACGGGCGGCCACGGCGGCGCGGTAGGCGGAGCCAGATACCAGCGACAAACCGAACTTCTGGTCTTCGTGGCTGGTGGCGATGAACTCGTGCGTATGCGCCTCCACACCGGGTTTGACGCGGATGAACACCTCCTGCACCGTGCCTTCCTCACCCGCGATGCGCTCAAGCTCCTCGAGCTCCTGGTGGGAGTCGATGACCACTTCGCCGACACCTTCGCGCACGCAGCGGCGCAGGAGCGAATCGGGCTTGTTGTTGCCGTGCACGGTGATGCGCTCTGCCGGGAATCCCGCGTGTAGGGCAATGAGAAGCTCGTTCTCGCTCGCCACGTCGAGCGACAGTCCCTCCTCGTTGACCCAGCGGGCAATGTGAGTGGTCAGGAATGCCTTGGAGGCGTAGTGCACGTTCTCCGGTTTGCCGTAAGCGCGAACCATGTCGCGGCAGCGGGACCGGAAATCGTCCTCGTCGACAACCATCACAGGGGTGCCGTACTCAGCTGCAATGTCCGGCAGCGGCACGCCGGCGATAGTGACTGTACCGTCGTCAAGCCGCTGCGCGCTTCGTGGCCACACATGGGCGGGCAGGTCATTGAAACACCCGGCCTCATTGTGGCGCATGCGCAACAGGTCATCGCGCGACAAATTGGCAGTGTTCAGAACGGGATCGAGCATCGGTCTACATCCTCTCCGGAGCGGTCACGCCGAGCAGGCGCAGAGCATTGGCCAGCACCTGGCGCGAGGCCGAGGCGAGCGTGAGACGTGCGGCATGAATCGGCTGCGGGTCCTCCCCTGCCTTGGGCAGGATCTGGCAGGCGTCATAGAACTTGTGGAAGACGCTGGCCAGTTCCTCGGCGTAGCGTGCGATACGGTGCGGTTCGCGCAGCTCAGCCGCTGCCTTGACGACGGCAGGGAACTCGCCCAGCGTACGAATCAGGTCGCCTTCCTTCTCGTGGGTGAGCAAGGACAGATCAACTTCTTCATCGTCGTCCGAGCGTGCGAGGACGACACCGGCCTCGGCAGCCTTACGTTCGATCGACGCCAGGCGCGTGTGGCCGTACTGCACGTAGTAGACGGGGTTGTCGTTGGACTGCTTCTCCCACAGGTCCAGGTCGATGTCCAGAGTGGAGTCGACCGAGGAGCGCACCATCGAATAACGCGCGGCATCCACGCCAATGACATCCACCAAGTCGTCGAGGGTGATCACGGTCCCGGCGCGCTTAGACATCTTCACCGGTTGGCCGTCGCGGACCAGGTTGACCATTTGGCCGATGAGGACCTCGACTGCCTCCGGGTTGTATCCCAGCGCCTGGGCGGCTGCGCGCAAGCGGGCGATGTAACCGTGGTGGTCCGCACCCAGCATGTAGATGGCCAGAGTGTGTCCGCGGTCGAACTTGTCTGCTACATACGCGATGTCGCCAGCTATGTATGCGGCATCACCGTCGGACTTGAGCACGACGCGGTCTTTGTCGTCGCCGAAGTCGGTCGAGCGCAGCCACCACGCTCCATCGTTTTCATAGAGGTTGCCGTTGTCCTTCAGCGTCTGGATCGCACGGTCCACAGCTCCGGACTCGAACAGGGAGTTCTCGTGGAAGAAGACATCGAAGTCGGTGCCGAAGTCGTGCAGGGACTGTTTGATCTGCGCGAACATCTTCTCGACGCCCTCGCGCCGAAAAGCTTCTTGCACTACCGCTGCATCGCCCTCCAGGATGCCCGGGTTCTCCGCGACAACCGCGCTGGCAATGTCGGCGATGTACTCCCCGCCATAACCGTCCTCGGGGGTCGGCTCATTCTTGGCTGCAGCTACCAGGGAGCGGGCAAAGCGGTCGATCTGGCCGCCGTGGTCGTTGAAGTAGTACTCGCGGGTCACCTCCGCGCCGGAGAATTCCAGCACACGGCCCAACGAGTCACCGACGGCTGCCCATCGGGTGCCGCCCAGGTGGATCGGGCCAGTCGGGTTGGCGGAGACGAACTCCAGGTTGATCTTCTCCCCGTCGTAGATGTCCGAGCTGCCGTAGGCCTCCCCCTTCGCCAGGATGTCGGCCACAATGCCACCGGTGGCAGCAGCCCCAAGGCGCAGATTAATGAAGCCGGGGCCGGCAACATCTGCGGAATCGATCTCGGGGAGGGCGACAAGAGCGTCGATAAGCCAGCCGGCGAGCTCCCGCGGGTTCGTCCCTGCTTTCTTGGCCACCTGAAGTGCGACATTGGTGGCGTAATCGCCGTGCTCCGGGTTGCGGGGCCTCTCGACGGTGACCGTCTCCGGGACGACGGAGGAATCAAGCCCGTGGGCATCGAGCGTTTCGGTAGTAATGGCGCGGACAGTCGCGGCGAGGTCAGCAGGGGTCATGGGCAGCAAGTCTAGATCAGGGGCCGGACACCGGCAGAACTGGCAGGTGCGCTGCTCATCCTTTAATGAAACTGGGTGAAAATCTCCGTTTTCCTCCGGACACACGCGGCTACTGGAATACTTTGACTGCATTATTTTTGCCCGTGCAAAGTATTCGCAGAGGAGATGGTCAATGGGGACCTTTCAGATTCACACCGACGCAGTAGCGGGAAGCGTAGGACTATCCGCACTTGTGTCGGTCTTGCCGCTGTTGGCGTTTTTCGTCATGCTGCTGGGTTTCAAAGCGCGCGCTCACACGTCCGGTCTGGTTGCGCTGGGCGTGGCGCTGCTTGTTGCTGTGCTCGGCTTCAATATGCCGGTCGGCATGGCAGTATCGTCCGCGTTCCGCGGCGGGCTCTACGGACTCTTCCCTATTGTCTGGGTGATCCTCACCGCGATCTGGTTCTACCAGATCACCGTGGCAGCCGGCCGGTTCGAAGACCTTCGCAGGGTGTTCGACAAAATGGGCAACGGAGATGTGCGCATCCAGACAATGCTCATCGCCTTTTGTTTCGGTGGCCTGCTTGAAGCGCTCGCAGGATTCGGCGCACCGGTGGCCATCACCGCGACGATGATTCTCGCCCTCGGCATCCCCCCGCTGAAGGCGGCATCGATTGTGCTGATCGCCAACACCGCCCCCGTTGCGTTCGGCGCGGTGTCCATCCCGATCACCACTGCCGGTGAGGTCGGTGGCCGCACCCTCGAGCAGACAGAGAACATCGCTGCGATTGTCGGCCACCAAACCCCGTTCCTGGCGTTCTTCGTGCCGTTCATCATCGCCTTCCTGGTAGACGGCGGACGCGGCGTCCGCGAGACCATCCCCGCCGCCGTCACCATCGGCCTGTCCTTCGGTATTGCACAGTGGTGGACCTCCAACTACTTCGCTTACCAGCTCACCGACGTCATCGCCTGCATCGTCGCCCTTGGCGCGGCGTTTGTTCTGCTGCAGTTCTGGAAACCGGTCGGTGTGCCGGAGCTGCGTGAGCGCCTTGGCCTTGACCAGCCGGACGCAGACGTAGCACCGAACGCGGGGACAGGAACCCACGGCGACGATGCCGAGACCGAGGTAGCTGGTTCCACCGCGATCAAGACGCGCGCTGAAGCAGCAGATGAGAGCCTTCCCGGCAACCGCGTCTGGATGGCACTGATGCCCTATGCCGTCGTGGTGTTCATCTTCGGCATTGCCAACTTGGGCACGACGATCCCTGAATGGCTGAAGTCGTTCAAACTGGCCATTCCGTGGCCGGGGATTGAGACAGGCCGCATCCTCAGCTCTACCGGCACCGACGTCAAGACCGACTACACCTTCGCCTACCTGCACAACCCGGGCACCCTGCTGGTCATCTCCGGGCTCATCGTCGCGTTGGTCTACATCATCTTCGACGAGAACGGCCGCTACCAGCTCAACTGGGCCCAGGTGGGCAAAGAATTCGTGGACACGGCCTACCGCATGCGCTGGTCCGCGCTGACCATCGTGGTGGTTCTCGCGCTGGCGTACGTGATGAACTACTCCGGCCAGACCGTGACCATTGGTTACTGGTTCGCAGGCCTCGGCCCCGCGTTTGCCTTTCTCGCTCCGATGCTGGGGTGGATCGGCGTGGCGGTCACCGGATCGGACACGTCCGCGAACGCGCTGTTCGCCAACCTTCAGGTCACGGCCGCCGAGCGCCTGGACCTCAACCCGGATCTCATGCTGGCGGCCAACACCACCGGTGGTGTCGTCGGCAAGATGATCTCCCCGCAGTCCCTCGCCATCGCCGCCACGGCGGTGAACATGGAGGGCAAAGAGTCGGAGCTTTTCAAGAAAGTCGTCGGCTGGTCCTTCGTCTTCTTGCTGGCTGTGTGCACCATGGTCTTCCTGCAGACGAACGTGCTCAGTGCCCTAGCGCCCGCTGTGGGCTAAAGGGGAGTAACCTCTACGCTGACTGGCCGGCAACCCACCCAGAAAGGAGCCACCAGTGCGTGTAGCCCTATTTTCCACCTGCATCGGGGACGCCCTGTTCCCCGATGCCCACAAGGCGTCTGCCTTGGTTTTGTCCCGCCTCGGATGCGAAGTCGTCTTCCCGAAAGAGCAGACCTGCTGCGGACAGATGCACATCAACACCGGGTACCAGAAGGAAGTGGTGCCCATTATTGAGAACTACGTTGACGCGTTCGCGGACGATTCGATCGATTACGTTGTCACCCCGTCCGGCTCCTGCACTGGCGCCGTCCGCGAGCAGCACGTGCGCATCGCTGACCGTTACGGTTCCAAGGGGCTTGTCGACGGTGCAACGCGCGCCGCTAACAAGACCCTTGACCTGTCCGAGTTCATCGTGGATGTCATGGGCACCACCGATGTGGGAGCGTTCTTCCCCCACCGGGTGACTTACCACTCCACCTGCCACTCCCGCCGCATGATCAAGGTCGGCAGCCGCCCGACGGATCTGCTGAAGAACGTCGAGGGCATCGACTTCGTCGAGCTGGACAACGTTGAAGAGTGCTGCGGTTTCGGCGGCACCTTCGCGGTGAAGAAC
Organism: Corynebacterium sp. CCUG 71335; assembly: GCF_024454075.1. NCBI lineage: Bacteria > Bacillati > Actinomycetota > Actinomycetes > Mycobacteriales > Corynebacteriaceae > Corynebacterium > Corynebacterium sp. CCUG 71335. The sequence goes on along the minus strand of NZ_JAGPYY010000003.1, from coordinate 7,273 downwards.
GCCGACGTTTCGGCGGCGATGGTCAGCGACAAGGTACGCCACATTAAGGACACGGAGGCCGAGTACGTCACCGCTGGCGACTCGTCCTGCCTGATGAACATCGGCGGTGCTATGTCCCGCCAGCACTCCGGCATCCGCGCGATCCACATCGCGGAGATTCTCGCGTCCACCCGCGAGCACCCGTGGACGCCGACGTCGGCCGCATACTCGAAGGAGAAGATGCTGTGAAGGTCTCACTCGGCACCCCCACTACCCCGCCGCATGCCCCGCTCGAGCCGGGTCACTTCCGCGAGTACGAGAAGTTCCAGAAGAACGCGAAGCACGAGCTGAACAACTCTACGCAGCGCCGGAATCTGCACCACGCGACTACTCAGATCCGTCTCAAGCGCCAGGGCGTTGTCGACGAGCTGGATGACTGGCAGCAGCTGCGTGAGGCAGGCTCGACCATCAAGCGCGACACGTTGGCTCGCCTGCCGGAGCTGCTCGAGCAGTTCGAGGAGAACGTCACCGCCCGCGGCGGCCACGTCCACTGGGCGCGCGACGCCCGCGAGGCTAACCAGATTGTCGCCGACCTGGTCAAAGCCACCGGTGAGACTGAAGTGGTCAAGGTCAAGTCCATGGCGACTGCAGAGATCGCGCTGAATGAGGTCCTCGCCGAAGACGGCATCCACGTTCAGGAGACCGACTTGGCGGAGCTCATCGTCCAGCTGGGCGAGGACTTCCCCTCCCACATCGTTGTGCCGGCCATCCACCGCAACCGCGCAGAGATCCGCGACATCTTCACCGAGAAGATGCCTGGCGCTCGCCAGGACCTCACTGAGGACCCTTCGGAGCTGGCGGACGCAGCGCGTTCCTTCCTGCGCGACCAGTTCATGAAGGCCAAGGTGGCTATCTCCGGCTGCAACTTCGGCATCGCCGAGACCGGTTCGGTGTCCATCGTGGAGTCTGAGGGCAACGGCCGCATGTGCGTGACCCTGCCGGAAACTCTGATCACGGTGATGGGCGTCGAAAAGCTCCTGCCTTCCTTCGACGACCTCGGCGTGTTCATGCAGCTTCTCCCCCGCTCCTCGACTGGTGAGCGCATGAACCCGTACACCTCGATCTGGTCGGGCGTGACCGCGAACGACGGCCCGCAAGAGTTCCACATTGTCCTCATGGACAACGGTCGCACTGCCGCGCTGTCCAACGAGATCGGCCGTGAGGCTCTCAAGTGCATCCGCTGCTCTGCATGCCTGAACGTGTGCCCGGTCTACGAGCGCGCTGGCGGCCACTCCTACGGTTCGGTCTACCCCGGCCCGATCGGCGCAATCCTCACCCCGCAGCTGGCGGGCATGGATTCGACGGATGACGTCACCGCGTCGCTGCCGTACGCGTCCTCGCTGTGCGGCCGCTGCGACGAGGTCTGCCCCGTTAAGATCCCGATCACCGATGTGCTGCTGGAGATGCGCCACCAGAAGGTGAAGAACCACCGTCCGGCACTCGAGGGTTCGATGTTCTCCTCCATTGGCTTTGTCATGGGCAACCAGAAGCTGTGGAACCAGGCGGTGCGCATGGCCGCCGCCGGCCGCATCCTCGGCGGTTTCAACGGCGTGATTGATTCGCTGCCGCTGTTCATGTCTGGCTGGTCCGACTACCGCGACACCGCGGTGCCGCCGAAGAAGTCCTTCCGTGAGTGGTTCGAGTCGGATGAGGCGCAGCAGCTGCTCTCGGATGCCCGCGCACAAGGTGCTGCCCGCAACACTGACCCGAATTCTGACACCGTCGCAGCTGACACCATCGAGGACAATGCCTCGACCAACCAAGGGGAGGCCCGCAATGACGAGCGCTAAAGAGGAAATTCTCTCCCGCATCCGCGACGCGCAGAAGCTCGCAGACGCGCCTGCGAGCGTCGAGCACTCCCACGAGTACCGCACTGAGTCGTCGCTGGGCCGCGACGAGCTGCGTGAAATCCTCGTCGACAGGCTCGTGGACTACAAGGCCGATGTGATCCAGTGCTCCGCGGACGAGCTGCCGGGCAAGATCGTCGAGGTACTCCACGACCGCGAGTGCGACGACGTGCGCTACGCGCCGGGCCTGGAGAAGTCGCTTTTCGACGGTTTCTCCGGCACTGCTGCCCCGGACGAGTCTTCTGTGGACCCGCGCACCCTTGGGGACGCTGATGCGGTGGTCACCAGCTCTGTCGTGTCCGCTGCACAGACCGGCACGATCGTGCTGCAGTCCGACGTTCTAGAGGACGGCCCCGCCGTCTGCGGCCGCCGCTCCCTGTCCCTGGTGCCCGACCGCCACTTGTGCATCGTGCCCATGGACACCGTGGTCTACGGCGTGCCCGAGATGTTCGGCAAGATCGACCCGTACAAACCGGCCACGCTCATCTCTGGTCCGTCGGCAACGTCCGACATTGAGCTCGTGCGTGTGGAAGGCGTTCACGGCCCGCGCGACTTGATCGTGTTCGTGGTGGATTAATTACCGGCTGCAACCGCAGCCAGAACACAAATCGGCCCGCACCCTCCGAGTGGAAAGTGCGGGCCGATCTGCTGTCATTTCCCGTGCCGCGCTTTTCTCGCGCGCAAGATTTATTATGGGCGACATAGTTTTGAAAAGGATTCTTCTTACCTGGGAGGTATCGCAGTGTTCACCGTATTTTCCTTGAAGCGGGCGGCAACTGTCGTTGCGACAGTTGCCGCAGCCGCGACGATGGCCGTCATTCCGGCGGCCGGAGCTCAGCCCGCACCGAAGATTACGTGGGAAGACTGCCCCGCCACCGTTGACGTCGCCGGCGCTCAGTGCGGCCGGATTGATGTTCCGATGCGCTACGACCAGCCGGACGGCCGCAAGATCTCGCTCGGCTTCCTGCAGATCAAGGCGCAGCAGCCAGCAGAGAAGCGCGGTGTACTCTTTGGTAACTCGGGCGGCCCTGGCGGCGATGCCTACACCTACTTCGGGTCGAAGAACGTCGGGTACAACTGGCCGCAAGAGATCCGCAACGAGTGGGACTTGGTCGCCGTGCAGCCACGCGGCTTGGCGCACTCCACTCCCCTAGAATGCCAAGACCCGGCGACCGGACAAGATCCGCTGGCGGTGGTGCGCGACACGGTCGACTCCGTGACCAACATGGGCGGATACGTCCGCCGCAGCTGCCAGACCGGCGGCCCCGGTTACCCGGAGTCCATCACCACGGACAACAACGCGCGCGACTGGAACATGGTCCGCCAGGCCCTGGGGTACGACAAGATCTCCATCATGGGCTTGTCGTACGGTACGTTCCTCGGGTCTGTGTACGCCACGATGTACCCGGCCAACACTGACAAGGTCGTCCTGGATTCCGCAATGGATCCGAACATGGCGTGGAACGACGTCCTGGCGTCCCAGCAGGGAGGCTACGAGACGGTGTTGCACGAGTACTTCACCTGGCTGTCTATGAACGACGACAAGTACAAGATGGGTGATACCCCGCTCAAGGCCTACCAGTACTGGTCCCGCCAGATCGTCGCCGAGACCGGCACGAACCCGACGGTTGTTCCCCCGCCGGCCCGCGTGGGTGACCTGCCTCCGGGGCTTGCAAGCTCCGGCCAAGCTGGAGCTGACCTTTCGACCGCCACCGGCAAGGCCCGCGTGGAGGGCGAGAACGTGGTCAACATGATTCTCAACCCCGGCGCAAACCAGGCCAACTCCCAGTTGCTGCTCATGACCCGCTTGCTCATCCCGCAGCCGAGCCAGTGGCACCTGCTGGCCACCATGACCAACGGCACTGCCGACCAGGTCGGTGAGGTTCCTCCGCCAGCAGTCGCCGAAGAGCTCAAGCTGTCACAAATGCACACCCAGCAGTTGCTCTCCGTGCAGACCTGCAACGAGAACATCACCCCGCCGGACTACACGCTCATCCCGCAGGCCCTGTACACCAACTACATCTCCGGGGACATCTTCACCGCCATCAACGCCATGTACAAGAGCGGATTGATGTGCAACGGAGCTGCACCGGTCGTTGGACGCCCGCATCTCGACGGTTCCAAGCTGGCCGTGCGTCCCCTGCAGATCAACGCCACGCGCGATCCGCAGACTGTGTACGCTGGCCGCGGCACCCTGCACTCCACGATGGGCACGCAGTTAGTGACCGTGCACGGCCCGGGCCATGGCCATGTAGCGTTCGGCAACCCCGTTGTTGATCGCCTCGTGGTAGATTACCTGCGCACCGGCCAGGCAACCACCCTCAACGCGCCCGGTTACTTCGAAGCACAAGGACAATAGAATGAAGTTCCTCGCACTGTCGACCAGCGTCCACCGCTACCAGAGCTCCGGTATTCACACCGGAATGTGGCTCGGAGAATTCACGCACTTTTACGACGTCATGACCAAGGCCGGCCACGAGGTCGACCTTGCCAGCGTCGATGGCGGCGCTGTCCCCATTGACCCGGTGAGCCTGAAAACCCCGGTGATCCAGATGGGCGGCACGAACAAGCGTTACAAGGACCCGGAGTTCATGGCGCTTCTCGACGACACCCCCGCCATCACCGACGTCGACCTCGACTCCTATAACGGGATCTACTTGATCGGCGGCCACGGCACGATGTTCGACTTCACTAACGAGGAAGTCACCGCCGCTGTGGCCCACTTCGCCGACGCCGACAAGATTGTCTCGGCTGTGTGCCACGGTCCGGTCGGTTTGCTCGACGTCACCCTCGCAGACGGTTCTTCGCTTCTCGACGGCCGCAACGTCACCGGCTACTCCTGGGCCGAAGAGAAACTGGCTCAGCGCACAGCCGAAGTCCCTTTCAGCCTCGAGGAGAAGCTGAAGGAGCAAGCCGGCGAGTACACCACCGCTAAGCTGCCCATGACGAAGCATGTCGTCGTGGACGGCAAGCTGGTCACCGGGCAGAACCCGATGAGCGCAGCCGGTGTCGGCGAGGCTGTGCTGGAGCTGCTGGACTCCTAAATCCCGCCTACAGGCGGTCGAGGATCATGCCCAGTGTTTCCTCGGCCGCCTTGATGTTTTCCTCGCTGGGATCATTGACGCTCAAGCTGACGAGCGTGCCGTTTTTCTCGGCCACAGTGTTGTAAGTGGACATCTGCTCCATTTCGGAGTCGGTCCGCTGGATGACGGCGTAGCCCCCATCCGCATCTGCAGTGAAGGGGAGCTCCTCAGCCGCGACGCTCATTGCGCCGGCGGGCGACGTGAACGAGTAGTTTCCGCACTTTTCTAAGTCCGGCGTCGTTCTATCGCGCTCCGGATCCTTGGTCACGCTTAGGTCATAGGCAACCACTGCGAAACCGTCGGTTTGAACGTCACCCGCAGTGAAGGTCTCCGGCGAAACGTCTTCATCGTTGAAGTCGTCTTGGTTCCTCTGGAACTCCTCGCCGCACTCAGGGGGATCGAACTCGAACATATCCGCCGCTTGCACGTCCTTCATCACCTGGAGCAAGTCCTTGATCTGCTCCGGTGATTGCGTGACCACCTGCTCGCTCTTGAAGGTGACGCCATCGAACAACTGGGAGAGATCTTTCACCTCGGCCGACTCGGAGTTCTCAGCCGCCGTTTCTTCGGACGGGGCTGCTTCAGCACTCTCCCCCTGGGTTTCCGTGGCCGGCCCTTCTGCATTGCCCTGCTCGTCCGAGCTGCACCCGGCCACTAGCAGCAGCGTGGACGCAGCGACGGACGCCCCAATCGTTTTCAGTGCGCGTGATGTCAACATGGTGCTTCCTTTTCGTGTGATTCGGTGTTCTTACAGCTCTGCGGGACGGGTAGTTCTCAATCTTAGATTGAGGCAAGCTTTTACAAAGAAGATTCCATTTAGCTACGCCGTTCTGGCACCGCTGGCCCCACTCACCCTAGGAGCACAGCCAGCGTGGTGAGCTGGATCAACGCATTATTTGCAACGTGCGCGATCAAGCCAGCCCATAAGGTGCCGTGCCAGCGGGTGACAAGGGCGCACCCGAGACCAAAGAAGGTCGTGTACAGAATTGCCGGTGGGCTTACGTGGGCGATCCCGAAGATCACCGAACTGAGGATCACGCTCAGCGCGGCAGGCATGAGCGTATCGAAGTACCCCATGAGAACCCGGCGGAAGACCAGCTCTTCCAGGAACGGCCCTACGAGCAAGTAGGCCGCCAAAGTGACAATGATGGGAAGAGCACGCCCGACACCCACTTCTTCCAAGACCGACGTGTCCTCTGCATTGTTCAGCCCAAGGAGCGGCCCCAAGATCGAAGTCACAATGCCGGCGCTGATGATGATTGTCTGAAGTCATGACATAGTTGACACGGCGTGCCTGGGACAGCATTCCTGATGGTTGACAGGTCAGTCGCGACATTGTTGACACTTAGGGGGTAGAAACAATCTGGGGTGATGGTTGACACCTCAGTCGCGACATCATTGACACCTCCCGCCACCCCCGCGTGTTTAGTGACGGTGCTGGTATCAGTCGGGACATCGTTGACAGATGAACAGCCCGAACCGAAATCTCGCCATCGTCAAAGCCGTCCGCGATCAAGGCGAACCAGTCACCAAAGTCGCCAAACGATTCGGCATCTCCCGCCAACGCATCTACAAGATCCTCTCCGAGTTCGACGCCGGAGGCGAACAAGCCATCGCCCCCAAATCGCGCGCGCCGCACACCCACCCCAATGCCGTGCCGGAGACCCTGCGCAACCACATCATCGACATGCGCAAAGAACTCACCAAAGCAGGTTTCGACGCAGGGCCCGACACCATCGCTTTCCACTTAGGACAACAAGGCCTGCGTGTGCCGTCAACATCGACGATCCGCCGGATCATCACTGAAGCCGGACTTGTTGCCCCGCAACCGCAAAAGAAACCACGCAGCTCCTACATCAGGTTTGAAGCGGCCATGCCCAACGAATGCTGGCAGGCCGACATCACCTACCTCTTCCTCATCGACGGCAGGCGCGTAGAAGTCCTCGACTTCATCGACGACCACTCCCGCTACCTGCTATCGATCACCGCCCGGCCAGCATTTACAGGGCCAGCTGTCGCAGCAGAACTACAGCGCCTCATCGACACCTACGGCCCACCGGCATCCACACTCACTGACAACGGGCTGGTGTTCACCGCCCGACTAGCCGGACGCAAAGGCGGCAGAAACGCATTCGAGAAAACACTTAACGACAACCGTATCCAGCAGAAAAACGGCCGGCCAGGCCACCCACAAACCCAAGGCAAAATCGAACGCTTCCACCAAACATGAAGCGTCCTGGTTTTCGTTCCGCTTATTGAACGCCCAACGGGTGGGCGTGTGATTGTTGATAGTAGGCGTCTTCC
>NZ_JAGPYY010000033.1:0-610 GCF_024454075.1 Corynebacterium sp. CCUG 71335 | reverse complement strand
CAGTGAGACTGTGGGGGATAAGCTTCATAGTCGAGAGGGAAACAGCCCAGATCGCCGGTTAAGGCCCCTAAGGGTGTACTAAGTGGAAAAGGATGTGTAATCGCGAAGACAGCCAGGAGGTTGGCTTAGAAGCAGCCACCCTTGAAAGAGTGCGTAATAGCTCACTGGTCGAGTGGTTGCGCGCCGACAATTCAGTGGGGCTCAAGTACACCGCCGAAGCCGCGGCATATTTTTTATATGGGTAGGGGAGCGTCGTGCATGGGGTGAAGCGTTACCGGAAGGGGGCGTGGACTGTGTGCGAGTGAGAATGCAGGCATGAGTAACGAATGATGCGTGAGAATCGTATCCGCCGGATGACTAAGGGTTCCTGGGTCAAGTTCGTCTTCCCAGGGTGAGTCGGGTCCTAAGGCGAGGCCGACAGGCGTAGTCGATGGTCAACGGGTTGATATTCCCGTACCCGTGCATACGCGCCCAAGTGCGAAGCGGTGATACTAACCACCCTGACCACCCGCCATGCATTCCTTTGGTTTGCGGGTGGGTGTGATGCGTGGGGCCTGATCCGTTGTAGTTCAGTGATGGGGTGACGCAGTCAGGTAGCTACGCCACTTAA
>NZ_JAGPYY010000032.1:0-660 GCF_024454075.1 Corynebacterium sp. CCUG 71335 | reverse complement strand
TGTAGCGCAGTTGGTAGCGCATCACCTTGCCAAGGTGAGGGTCGCGAGTTCGAGTCTCGTCATCCGCTCCAAGTCCCAGTTGGCAGCAATTGGTACTGTGAAAGAGGCGGAAATCGCCCACGGTGGAATGGCCGAGTGGTGAGGCAAAGGTCTGCAAAACCTTGTACACGGGTTCGATTCCCGTTTCCACCTCCATATTCATGTGAATATTGCGCGCGTTTAGCTCAGCGGGAGAGCGCTTCCCTGACACGGAAGAGGTCACTGGTTCAATCCCAGTATCGCGCACCAGGAGTCCGTTAAGGGCTCCGTTGTGCAAACTGTAGTTTGCACAACGCGGATGTAGCGCAGTTGGTAGCGCATCACCTTGCCAAGGTGAGGGTCGCGAGTTCGATTCTCGTCATCCGCTCCACTACCCCGGCGGCAATAGTCGCCGGGGTTTCGTCGCGTCTGGAGGCACCACGGGAAAGGCTTGCGCGCGGGAAAACGGGCGCGTTTTCGTGCCGTCCACACGTCAACTAACTGGAGTCACTTTCGAAACATCTGACCTGGGCGTTCACCGACCGGTTTCAAACGGGGGTTAAGTTGAAGTGTCCTGGGTTTAGTTCCGATCGTTTCTAGAGGAGGATTGGATCATGCCTAGGAAGTTCAGTGACGAGTTCA
>NZ_JAGPYY010000031.1:0-781 GCF_024454075.1 Corynebacterium sp. CCUG 71335 | reverse complement strand
AGTGACGGTACCTGGATAAGAAGCACCGGCTAACTACGTGCCAGCAGCCGCGGTAATACGTAGGGTGCGAGCGTTGTCCGGAATTACTGGGCGTAAAGAGCTCGTAGGTGGTTTGTCGCGTCGTTTGTGTAATACCGCAGCTTAACTGCGGGGTTGCAGGCGATACGGGCATAACTTGAGTGCTGTAGGGGAGACTGGAATTCCTGGTGTAGCGGTGGAATGCGCAGATATCAGGAGGAACACCGATGGCGAAGGCAGGTCTCTGGGCAGTAACTGACGCTGAGGAGCGAAAGCATGGGTAGCGAACAGGATTAGATACCCTGGTAGTCCATGCCGTAAACGGTGGGCGCTAGGTGTGAGTCCCTTCCACGGGGTTCGTGCCGTAGCTAACGCATTAAGCGCCCCGCCTGGGGAGTACGGCCGCAAGGCTAAAACTCAAAGGAATTGACGGGGGCCCGCACAAGCGGCGGAGCATGTGGATTAATTCGATGCAACGCGAAGAACCTTACCTGGGCTTGACATGCACCGGATCGCTGCAGAGATGTAGTTTCCCTTGTGGCTGGTGTACAGGTGGTGCATGGTTGTCGTCAGCTCGTGTCGTGAGATGTTGGGTTAAGTCCCGCAACGAGCGCAACCCTTGTCTTATGTTGCCAGCATTTGGTTGGGGACTCATGAGAGACTGCCGGGGTTAACTCGGAGGAAGGTGGGGATGACGTCAAATCATCATGCCCCTTATGTCCAGGGCTTCACACATGCTACAATGGTCGGTACAACGCGCAGC
>NZ_JAGPYY010000030.1:0-785 GCF_024454075.1 Corynebacterium sp. CCUG 71335 | reverse complement strand
ATGGTTTGAGCATTGCCGAATACCGAAAAGTCAATGTAGCGTGAGATTGAAACTGTCCAAAAAACGTCCGCATCCTCAAAAGTGTGTCCGGAATCGCCGGTTTCCGGGGCTTAACCACGAGGTTTCAGGAAAATATATGCTTCTGGGGCATATATCTGGCTTCCTGACGGCAAATCCACGGAGGGGCTAGCGCTGTGTGCTATGTACGCCGTGGTGTGGTGGCGCAATGCCAAAGAACCAACCACGCTGCTACTGCGGCGGCGAGATGAAACGCAACGGCACCACCAGCAAAGGCACCACCAGATGGCGGTGCAAACAATGCGGCGCATCCAGCGTGAAGCACCGCGGCGACATCACCAATGCAGCGGTGTTTACCGCCTTCATTGATCATCTCACCACCGGCACCAGTCTCGATGCTGTTGCCCACCGCGTGGGATGTTCGCCCCGTACGCTGCAACGCCGGTTCGAACCGTTCTGGCTCATTGATGTGCCCGACCCCACCAATGCACATTGTGGAAGAGTTTACGACCAGGTGTTTTTAGACGGCACCTACACCGCCGGCGGCTGTTTGATCGTCGCTGCCACCATCGATCACGTCATTGCCTGGCACTGGTGCAAACACGAAACCACCCGCGACTACCAGCGACTGCTCGAACGCATCGAAGCGCCACTGATCGCTGTGATCGACGGCGGCCAAGGAGCCTTTAGTGAAGTGTCCTGGGTTTAGTTCCGCTTATTGAACGCCCAACGGGTGGGCGTGTGATTGTTGATAGTAGGCGTCTTCC
>NZ_JAGPYY010000029.1:0-988 GCF_024454075.1 Corynebacterium sp. CCUG 71335 | reverse complement strand
CGGCCCAGCATGCCAAGGCATCCACCATGCGCCCTTAAGCAACAAACACAAACACACACCCACACCAACCACAACAACAAGCCGTAATCAGCGCACTAGGCGTGTGCCCGGATACACAAACACATACTCACAATCACAAAATACTCACACCAAACCAGAACAAGAACAATCATCCTCGCCCCAACTCGATGAGAAATACACTTCTCTTCAAAGAAGAAAGATGCTCGCGTCCACTATACAGTTCTCACACACCACACCCAGCAGACACAAACACCACCACAGTGACATTCGTATCTATCCGGGCCACAAGGACAACCACCCACACACCACGCAACCCACACGAGTCACACCACAGCGTGCGGGCACCATGTGCTGCCCCAGACACCCAACAGCGCACCAATGCTTCTGACAAAAACCGGTTGATCGCTCAATCATGCGACACCCACACACATCCCTGCGTGCATCTCCTGGAGGCATCCTTACCCCCCGGGTGCATGTCCACCTGGAAATTTTCACAAAAAGTACGGGTCTGCAGCACCACACACGGATACTCAACAGCCCAACTAGCACCACAACTGCAACTGCAGCTGTTCACCATGCCAGCCAAAAAATAGTAAAGCTCCTTAGAAAGGAGGTGATCCAGCCGCACCTTCCGGTACGGCTACCTTGTTACGACTTCGTCCCAATCGCCGATCCCACCTTCGACAGCTCCCTAACGAGTTTGGGCCACTGGCTTCGGGTGTTACCAACTTTCATGACGTGACGGGCGGTGTGTACAAGGCCCGGGAACGTATTCACCGCAGCGTTGCTGATCTACGATTACTAGCGACTCCGACTTCATGGGGTCGAGTTGCAGACCCCAATCCGAACTAAGACCGGCTTTAGAGCGATTAGCTCCACCTCACAGTGTCGCTGCGCGTTGTACCGACCATTGTAGCATGTGTGAAGCCCTGGACATAAGGGGCATGATGATTTGACGTCATCCCCA